>JBQCFH010000263.1:0-21471 GCA_051959385.1 Rhizobiaceae bacterium
CAGCTGCACGATGATGTCGATGGCGCTGGAGATCTGGCTGCGGATCGACTGCACCGTCATCGGCATGCCGGTCATGCCGAGCATCTGTTCCAGGCGCGAGATGGCGTCGCGCGGCGTATTGGCGTGGATCGTGGCCATCGAGCCCTCATGGCCCGTGTTCATGGCCTGCAGCATGTCGAACGCTTCCTCGCCGCGGCACTCGCCGAGGATGACGCGGTCGGGGCGCATGCGAAGCGCGTTCTTGACGAGATCGCGCTGCTTCAATTCGCCGTGGCCCTCGATGTTCGCCGGCCGCGTCTCCATGCGCGCAACATGCGGCTGCTGGAGTTGCAGCTCGGCCGCGTCCTCGATGGTGATCAGGCGCTCGTCCTCCGGGATGAAGGCGGAAAGCGCGTTGAGCATGGTGGTCTTGCCGGTGCCGGTGCCCCCCGAGATGATGGTCGTCTTGCGGGCATGCACGGCGGCGGCCAGCACTTCCGCCATGTTCTGGGTAATGGCGCCGAATTCCACCAGCTTGTGCAATCCGAGCTTGTTCTTGGAGAATTTGCGGATGGACACCAGCGGCCCGTCGACGCCGACCGGGCGGATCGCGGCGTTGAAGCGCGAGCCGTCGAGCATGCGCGCGTCGACCATGGGCTGGGATTCGTCGACACGGCGCCCGACCGCCGCGACGATCTTGTTGATGATCCTCAGAAGATGCGCCTCGTCCTTGAACGGGACGTGGATCTTTTCGAGCTTGCCGCGACGCTCGACGAAGCAATTCTCATGGCCGTTGATCAATATGTCGTTGATCGTCGGGTCCTTGAGGAGCGGCTCCAGCGGCCCGAGCCCGACCATCTCGTCGACGATGTCGTCCACCAGCGCGTCGAGCTCGGCGACGTTCAGCGCCAGCCGCTCGTTGCGCGTCTTCTCCGACACGAACTCATGGATCTGCCGCTGCATCTCCTCCCGCGGCAGCTTCTCCAGCGCCACGAGATTGATCTCCTCGAGCAACATGCGGTGAATGCGGTCGCGCGCGTCGAGGCTGCGGTTGGATGTCTTGGCCTGGCTGGCGCTCGGTTCCGCCGCCACCGCCTTGATGACCTTGCGCGTCGACGGGATGACGACCGCGGCGACGCGCTCGGCGGCCGGCTGTTCTGCGGGACGAGCGTCCCTCGGACGAGCACTGAGCGTGGAAAAGCGGCTTGCCATGGCTAGCCCGCCTTTTTCATGAGGCCGAGAGGCAGCGAGAAGAGCGAGCGTTTCTTCGTCGCCACCTCTGCCTCTTCCGGCAGGATGATGCGCTTCAAATCCTGCAGCACGTTGGCTTCCGGGTCGAGCGCATGGAGCGGAATGCCGCGATCGACGGCCTCGCGGACCAGCCGGTAATTGTTCGAGATGCCGCCGACGAAATGATCCCCGAGCAGTTCCTCGACATCGGACGGCGTGACGCCGCTGCCGGACTTCTTCTGCTCGAACCGGTTGACGATGACGCTCGGCTTTACTTCCCTGGCGGTCCTGTCCTCGATCGCCTTGATCAGGCGCTGCGTATGCCGCAGGCACGGCACCGTCATCTCCGAGACGATATAGAGCTTGTTGGAGCCGAGCAGCACGGTCTCCGTCCACGGGAACCAGGTGCGCGGCATGTCGATGACGACATTGTCGAAATAGGCCGAGACGAGGTCGAGCATGCGCACGACGACGTCGGTGTTGAAGGAGCGCATCTCTGCCGGATCGGTCGGCGCGGCGAGTACGCATAGACCGCTCTCGTGCCGCGACAGCATCACATCGAGCAATTGACGGTCCAGCCGCTCGGGCTGGTTCTCGATTTCGTTGATGTCGAAGCGCGGCTCGAGATCGAGATACTCGGCGCAGGCGCCCTGCTGGAAATTGAGGTCGACCACGCAGGTCGAGGCCGCCCGCGTCACGGAGCGATGCAGCTGGAAGGCGGTCTGCACCGCAAGCGTCGTCGTGCCGACACCGCCGGCGGCGGGCATGAAGGTATAGACCTGCGATTCGGCGTTGTCCTGGCGCCCGGGTCCCTGCAGCGCGCGGATGCAAGAGCGCACGAGGTCGGCCGTCGTGATCGGCTTGACCAGGAAATCCGCGACCTGAAGCTGGACGAGGATGCGCACGACGGCCGCGTCGAACTTCTGCGTCACCACGACCACCGGCGCGCGGCCTTCCAGCCGACGCACGACGCGCTGCAGCGATTCGATCTGTTCCAGGCTCGACACGTCCATGTCGACGATCGCCGCGCCGCATTCGGAGGCCTCGATCTCGCCGCGCAGTTCGCTAACGCTCTTCTCCAGCGTTACCAGCTCGATCGCCTCCGAGGAGGAGAATGCCGCCCGCGTATCCTGCAGGAACGTCCTGTCCTGCGAGACGAGGATAACGCGCTTGCTCTTGCTCGTGCCCGACATGGCTCAATAATCCGACGATGAATTGCCAGCCGCGGGCGCCGCCGCGGGGGCCGGACCGGCGACCGGGACGGCCGACTTCTTCAGGTATTGCTGATGGTCGGCCGGCACGCTGAGATCGGTGTTTTCCACGCCGCGCGGCCAGGGATCGACCATCTGCATGACGGTATCGGCGGCGATGGCGTTGCCGGCCCTGCCGGTGACGCCCTCGTTGCGGGCGAACTCGCTGCTGGTGCAGCCGGCTGCCGCGAGTGACAGGCCGGATACAAAGACAAGGATCGTGGTCTTGAGCACTGTCTCATTCCTATTGCAGGTCGAGGAAATGGCCGCTGCCGACGCTGGCGACAGGCGCGCCGGCGGCGACGACGCTCGGTGCACCGTTCTTCACCTCCTCGACATTGCCGAGGAAATAATCAGCGTTGCTTGCCGGCTTTGAATCGTCGAGCGGGGTCGCCACTTTCTTCGACGGATCGATCGGCTTCACCAGATACGGCGTGACGATGATAATCAGGTCCGTCTCGCGGCGCTGGTAGGCCTTGGAGGAGAAAAGCGGCCCGAGGATCGGGAGATTGCCGAGGCCGGGCAGCGCGTTCGTCGTGGTGCTGTTCTGCGTCTGCAGAAGGCCGCCGATCATGAAGCTCTGGCCGCTCTTCAGGTCGACCGACGTCTGGGCGCGGCGCACAACGAAGCCGGGCACGGCGATGCCGTTCAGCTGATAGGAGGCGGAAGAATCGATCGAGGAGACTTCCGGCGCAATCTCCAGGCTGATGAGCCCGTCCTCGAGCACGGTCGGGGTGAACTCGAGGCTGACGCCGTATTTGTGGTAGTTGACGGTGATCGTATTGTTATCCGATGCGACCGGGATCGGGAACTCGCCGCCGGCGAGGAAGCTCGCCGTCTGGCCCGAGCGGGCGATCAGGTTGGGCTCGGCCAGGCTGCGGGCGGCGCCGCGGCTCTCGAGAGCCTTCAGCGTCGCGTCGATGGAGACGCCGTTCGAAAGCAGCCGCCCGATGATCTCGCCGGTCTGGGCGGCCGGCTCGGAACCGGGCTGGATCTGAACTTTCCGGCCGCCGAAGCCGTAGGCCACGTTGGCGCTGTAGGTGGCGCCGAGATCGCGGCCGGCCTGGCGGTTGATCTCGACGAAGCGGACGTTGAGCTGCACCTGCTGCGAGGACGATACGTTGACCGTGTTGATCACCTTCTCCTCGCCCGAGAACCGGTCGGCGATGCTCTTGGCCTTCTCGGCGGCGACGGCGTCCTTGGCGGTGCCGGACAGCACCAGCCGGCCGTTGGCCGAGTTGACGGTGATGTCGGCGCCCGGAACGTTGGCGCGGATCGCCTTGGCGAGGTCCTTGGTGTCGAGCGTTACCTCGACATCGATATTGCCGACGAGCCGCTTGTCGGCATCGAAAAGCGCGATGCCCGTGGTGCCGAGCTTCGTGCCGAGCACGTAGAAGGAATGGTCGGTGAGCGGATTGACGTTGGCGATTTCGGGGTCGCCGATGACGATCTGCGAGAAAGGCACGCTGGTGCGGATCGTCTGCGGCTTGCCCTTGGCGACCTTGATCGACTTGTGCGCGTCGGAAGAGATGTAGATGACGTCTCCGTCGGCATGCGCCCTGGTCACGCCGAGGGCGCAGAGAATGGCGGCCACGGCAAGAAGCATGGCCGACGCGGCCACCAACGGACGCACGGCATTCGCCTCAGAGATGGTTTTCGAACGACAAGACATGTCCCTGACCCCAACCCGGCGCGAGCCGGCGTCCCCTTTATTGCTGCGGCTTCGTCCCTTCGCCGGCATATGGATCGTCGTTGTCGCCGGCGGCGCTGCCGCGGTTGACCTTGTAGGTCTCCGGCTTGATCCCGCGCGTCACGACGACGGTGGTGAACTTCTCCTCACTATCCTGCGGGATCGCGCTCACGACATCCCCGGCCGTCGCAGCCACTTTCGAGGTAACGGAACCGCCGAATGCCGAGATCGTCGTGATCCCGGTTCCGTCGGTGCCGGCCTGCCGCGCCGAGCGCAGCGACAGCGACAGCTTGCCGATGTTGCGCGCAAGCGCGATCTTCTGCGCGCCTTCCGGCGTGACCTCGAGCGTCACCGAATCGGCGATCTTGGGCGCCGTCGCGCGCTCATCCGCCGCCTGCCCGACCGACAGCACCTTCGCCGCTTCGATCACGACCTCGGTCGCGATGTTAGCGCCAGACGCGCCCTCGGCGTTCTTCTTCACTTCCTCGATGTCGCCGGCGTTTCGCGTCAGCACGACATCGACACGGTCGCCGGGCGTGATGAAGCCGCCGACCCCCGCGATCTCGTCGGTCTTGATGGTGACGGCGCGCATGCCGGGCGTGAGCAGGTTGGACAGCGTCGCACGGCCGTTCGGCCCGGAAAGCTCGGCGAGCAGCACGGGCTCGTTGGCATCGATCGCCGACAGGACGACCCGGTCGCCGTCCTTGAGGAGTTCGTCGACGGTCCCGAACGCGCCCTTCGGCAGCGCGTTTTCCGCCCACGGGATCTCGGCAAGGTTCGTGCGCTCCAGCTTTGTGCCGAAGCGCAGCGGCGACTTGGCGACGACGATGGTCTTGAACCTGACCTCGGGTTTCGCCGGTATCTGGACCGCTGTCTCGACGCGCGCGTTTGCCTGGCTCTTGATCCAGAAATTCGCGGCAAATATGGAAATCGCGCCGAACACGGCCGCGATCCCGATCATGGGAACAATTCTGTTCTTCACGCCCCGGCCCGCCTTTGAAGCCTTTTTGTTTTGCGGGAGGCTAGGCGGCAAATCCTAAAGGAATTGGAAGGCAACCCGTGTAGGGTGCGGACAATCGCGCGGCGTGGTTATCGGGGTATTGCGCTGACGGCGACAATTCTATCGATATGCGCGCAAACGAGGCGCGGGCACGAACAGATGGAGAACCTCTGTCGCCGATCCGGCAAAGCGTGGCAAAATGAAGCCTGATTCGGGCGGGATAGAAAAGACGAGATGGATAAAGCGAACGACGACCTTTTCGGCCCGCGCGGCGATACGCCGGTGAGTGAGCCGCGCCCGGCAAAGACTGCTCCCCGCCCCGCTTCGGCGAAAGACGGCAGCGAGGGCTACAGCGCCGCCGACATTGAGGTGCTGGAGGGGCTGGAGCCGGTGCGCCGACGGCCGGGCATGTATATCGGCGGCACCGACGAGAAGGCGCTGCACCACCTCTTCGCCGAGGTGATCGACAATTGCATGGACGAGGCGGTCGCCGGCCACGCGACCTTCATCGAGGTCGAGCTCGAGGAAACCGGCTTTCTCTCCGTCACCGATAACGGGCGCGGCATCCCGGTCGACGCGCATCCGAAATTCAAGAACAAGTCGGCGCTCGAAGTCATCATGACGACGCTGCATTCCGGCGGCAAGTTCGACTCGAAGGTCTACGAGACCTCGGGCGGCCTGCACGGCGTCGGCGTGTCGGTCGTCAACGCGCTGTCGGAGACGCTGGAGGTTGAGGTCGCGCGCGGCCGCCAGCTCTATCGCCAGGAATTCTCGCGCGGCCATCCCAAGGGCAGGCTCGAGAGCCTCGGCGAGGTGCACAACCGCCGCGGCACGAAGATTCGCTTCCGGCCCGACGAACAGATCTTCGGCAAGGGTGCGAAATTCGATCCGGCCAGGCTCTACCGCATGACCCGCTCGAAGGCCTATCTCTTCGGCGGGGTCGAGATACGCTGGGCTTGCGCGCCGGCGCTGATCGCCGACAGGGAAAAGACGCCGGAGAAGGCGGTTTTCCACTTTCCCGGCGGCCTGAAGGACTTTTTGGCCGCCTCGCTCGACGGCGAGTTCCAGGTGACGCGCGACATTTTCGCGGGAAAGAGCGAAAAGCAGGGCGGCCACGGCTCGGTCGAATGGGCCGTCACCTGGTATGGCGGCGACCCCTTCCTGAACTCCTACTGCAACACCATCCCGACGCCGGAGGGCGGCACGCATGAGGCCGGCCTGCGCTCGGCGCTCATCCGCGGCCTCAAGGCCTATGCCGAGCTGACCGGCAACAAGCGGGCGCAGGTGATCTCGAGCGAGGACGTGATGATCTCGGCGGCCGGCATGCTGTCGGTCTTCATCCGCGAGCCGGAATTCGTGGGCCAGACCAAGGACCGGCTGGCCACGATC
The DNA here is from genome assembly GCA_051959385.1 of Rhizobiaceae bacterium. Classification (GTDB taxonomy): domain Bacteria; phylum Pseudomonadota; class Alphaproteobacteria; order Rhizobiales; family Rhizobiaceae; genus Mesorhizobium_L. The sequence continues at coordinate 6,539 of JBQCFH010000263.1, forward strand.
GAGGCGCAGCGCATCGTCGAGACCGCGATGCGCGATCCGTTCGACCATTGGCTGGCCGACAATCCGCAGGAAGCCTCGAAGCTGCTCGAATGGGTGATCGCCCGGGCGGACGAGCGCGTCCGGCGTCGCCAGGAGAAGGAGGTCTCGCGCAAGAGCGCCGTGCGCAAGCTCCGCCTTCCCGGCAAGCTCGCCGACTGCACGCAGAACGCGGCGGCGGGTGCGGAAATCTTCATCGTGGAGGGCGACTCGGCCGGCGGCTCGGCCAAGCAGGCGCGCGACCGCGCCAGCCAGGCGGTGCTGCCGCTCCGCGGCAAGATCCTCAACGTCGCCAGCGCCGGCCACGACAAGCTCACCGCCAACCAGCAGATCGCCGATCTTATCCAGGCGCTCGGCTGCGGCACGCGCTCGAAATATCGCGACGAGGACCTTCGCTACGACCGCGTCATCATCATGACCGACGCGGACGTGGACGGGGCGCATATCGCCTCGCTCCTCATGACCTTCTTCTTCCAGGAGATGCCGCAGCTCGTCCGCGGCGGCCACCTCTACCTCGCCGTGCCGCCGCTCTACCGCATCAGCCAGGGCGGCAAGGTCATGTATGCGCGAGACGACGCCCACAAGGACGAACTACTGAAAACCGAGTTCACCGGACGCGGCAAGGTCGAGATCGGCCGCTTCAAGGGACTGGGCGAAATGATGGCCTCGCAGCTCAAGGAAACGACCATGGACCCGAAGAAGCGCACCTTGCTCCGGGTCGAGGTCATCGACGAGCAGGAGGCGACCAAGGCGGCGGTCGACGCGCTGATGGGGTCCAAGCCGGAACTGCGCTTCCGCTTCATCCAGGAGCGCGCGGAGTTCGTGGAAGAACTGGATATCTGATCGTGAATTCGTGGGCCCGGCGCTCGATGTAACCCCCCTCTGGCCTGCCGGCCATCTCCCCCTCAAGGGGGGAGATCGGCAGCTTCACTCGCGCTGCTTAAATTGCGACGTTGGAGATTGGCGAAGGCCATGCCGCTCGGTGATCTCCCCCCTTGAGGGGGAGATGGCCGGCAGGCCAGAGGGGGGTGCTTCCTGCTCAAAAAGCATGTCGGGGATAGCGCCTTGAAGCTTCCTCGTCTTCTCCGCTTCTGGCCGGAACGCATACCGCCGCCGAAGCGCACCGACTGGATCTTCGCCATCCGAGCGACGATCGCCGGCTTGGTCGCACTTTCGATCGCCTATGCGCTGAAGCTCGAAAACCCGCAATGGGCGATGATGACGGTCTTCATCGTCGCCCAGCCGGTCGCGGGCATGGCGCTGGCCAAGGGCCTTTTCCGGCTCGCCGGCACGATCGTCGGCGCGCTCGCGGCGCTCGTTCTCGTCCGGGCGGGAAGCGCCGGCCCTGCGGCCTTCCTTGCCGCGCTGGCTCTCTGGATCGGACTTTGCACCTTCGCCGCTTCCCTGCTGCGCAACCCGGAATCCTACGGCGCGGCGCTTGCCGGCTACACCGCCGCGATCATCAGCCTGCCGGCTTTCAACCAGCCACACCTGGCCGAGGAACTCGCCGTGGCGCGGGCATCGGAAATCGCGCTCGGCATCGTCTGCGCCGGCCTCGCCAGCCGCTTCTTCATGCCGCAACTGGCGCGCGACCAGATCGCCGGGCGCCTGGAAAGCCTGATCCGCGATCTCGCCGCCTATGCCGAATTCGCCTTCGGCGGCGCCGACCGGCCGACTCTGGTGAAGCTCAACCGGCGCATCATCGCAGAGACGCAGGCGCTTGGCGAAACGCGGGCCTATCTGCGGCTGGAAGGCCCGAGTGTCGCCGCGCATGGCCGCTCGGTCCGGCGCACCATCGGCTACCAGCTTTCGGCGCACTCGGCGGCGCGCATGCTCCGGCTGCACCTGCCGCCGCCAAATCCCGCGCTGCCGCCGACCCGCAGCCAGCTGAAGGCGGTCGTCCACGAACTAGCCGAACGTGGCGACGCGCTCGACAATCCGGGAGCAGTCGTCGGGCGGCTCAGAGAGATCGCCGCCAGCGCCCGCAGCACCCCTCTGTCGAAAGATGTGCCGGACCGCATCGGGGCCGCGGCGCGGCTGGCGATGGCAGCGGAATTCGCCGACGCCCTGTCCGGTGTTCTCGACGGCCTCGACGCCATCCGCCATCCCGGCCGGCCGGAGAGCGAAGAGCCGCGCCAGCCGGCGCTCATCATCCATCGCGATCGGCAGGGTGCGTTGCGGAACGCCATACGCGCGGCCCTTGCCACTTCGCTGGTCGCCGCCTTCTGGATCGCCACCCAATGGTCGGACGCGGCGGGAGCGACCATCATCGTGGCGGTCGTCTCCAGCCTGTTCGCCTCGCGGCCCGCGCCGATCCGGACGGCATTCGGCTTCTTCAAGGGCACGCTGCTTTCCGTGCCCTTCGCTTTCGTCGTCGGCCAGCTTCTGCTGCCGGCTTTCCCCGGCTTCGGCTGGTTCGTGCTGTTCGTGGTGCCGGTGCTCGTCCCGGGCGCGCTTGCCATGGCGAACCCGAATTTCACCGGCACGGCAACGGCCTTCGCCGTCAATTTCCTCGTCTTCCTCAGCCCGCACCAGAAGATGGTCTATGCGCCAATTCATTTTCTCAACCAGACGGCGTCGATCCTCGTCGGCATCCTGCTCTCCATCGGCGTCTTCTGGACCGTGCTGCCGGCAAGGCCGCGCGACAGCGTCCTGCGGATCGTCGGCGCGATCAAGGAGGATCTGGTGCGGCTCTGCCTGCACGAACGCGCGCCGCGCCGCTCAGCCTTCGAGAGCCTCGCCTATGACCGCATCAACCAGCTGATCCCCTTCGCCCAGCGAACGGGAAGCCGCGGCGAAGCGATGCTCACCGGCAGCGTTTCGGCGGTCACGATCGGGCTCGAAATCCTCATCCTGCGCAATGCGCTGCCCTCCCTCCCGGAGCCCGTCAGGCGCGATATTTCCGATTTCCTGAAACGGCTTGCGTCGCTGATCCTCCGCTCCGCCGGCGGACAGTCGATCCATGCCTTTGCCGCAGCCGCGAGAGCCGAGGCGGAGGCGCTCGTGGAACGGCCTGAAGAAACGACCGTTCTCCTCTCGGTCGCGGCCGCCTTGCGCGTCATAGCGGCGGCGGTCGAGGACAATCCGCGCTTTTTCCGCAATTTGCGCGGCAGCCCCGACCGTTCCTGACAACAGGGCGTCAAGAGCTCTGTCCTACGGTGAAATCATGGATGCTCGAACGGCGAATGCTTCGACCAGGGTCGGCGCCTGCCACGCGACCGGCGTTGTCTGGTCGCGGCCTCGGCCGCCTTTTTCGCGCTGGCCGGCATCTTCACCCGCTCCATCGTCGCAGGCCCATGGACCATCGCCTGCTGGCGCGGGCTCGTCGGTGCGGCGATCATCGCTGCCTATGTGCTCTGGCGCGCACGCGGCCCCGGCATGTGGGCCGCGCTCCGCCTCGGACGGCGCGCCTGGGCGCTCGCCATCGTCAGCGCCGCCTCCAGCATCGCCTTCATCACCGCCTTCAAGCTCACCTATGTCGCCAATGTCACGATCATCTACGCCACCGTGCCGTTCATGGCGGCGGGGCTCGAACGCCTCGTGCTCGGCGAGCGCGCAAGCAGGAGCACCATTGTCGCCGCGGCCGTCTCGCTTGCCAGCGTCGCCATCATGATGGTCGGCGGCATCGGGACGGGCAGCCTCGCCGGGAATTTGATGGCGGTGCTGATGACGTTCGGCTGCGCGCTCTACATGGTGATGATCCGCAAATTCATCGACGCGCCGGTGGTCTGGACCGGAGCGGTGGCGGCCTTCCTGCTTTTCCTCGTCGGCTTGATCGTCTCCGATCCGCTTCACGTCACCGGACGAGACGCCGCGCTGATGTGCGCCTTCGGCGCATCTTTCGCCGCTGCCGTGATCCTGTGGACGGAAGGGACGCGACTGGTCAGCGCCACCGAATCCGGCCTGCTCGGAAGCGCGGAGGTGCCGCTCGCCATCCTCTTCGCCTGGCTATTTCTGGGCGAAATCGCGCCGCCTGCAAGCCTCGTCGGCGGCGCTGTGGTGATCGCAGCGGTGTTCGGCTACGCGGCGCGGGATTTTTGGCGGAAGCCCGACAGGTAAGAGCTTGCCGATTCTATCCGCCATGCATCAACCATCCAGCTTCAGACCTTCGCGTGCCAGCACATAGCCGATCGTGTTCGGCGCGCCCCAGCTTTCCTTCAACTCGCTTGAGGTCGTCATGAGTATCGTTGCGGGAATCGACAGTTCATGCTGGATCTCCCATCCGACGATGGGATCGAAAAGCGCAGGATCGGCCCGGTCGTCGAGGGCCACCAGTATATCCCAGTCGCTGTCGGCTCGATGGTCGCCCCGCGCCCGGCTACCGAACAACCAGATCGCGTCGGGCGCCATGCGGGCGCGAATCCTGTCGATCAGCGGCCGAATTTCCTTCGGCACTTCAATGACTGCGTGGCTGGCGTCGCGCATGGCTTGAACTTAGTGCCATTTCCGCCGACGGACAACGCGATCTTTCGGCGCGACGCCTCTACGCTGCCGCGATCGCGAGCGCATGGCTGCGCGCGTTCTCGCGCAGCAATTCGAGGTGGATGGAGCGGATCAGGCCGGCAAGGTCGGCGTGGTGCGGCGCTGGACCGCTCTGCCCCGGGCAGGCGTTGATCTCCTTGAGCATCAGCCAGCTGACCTCCTGCGCGCCGGCCACGCGCCGGCCGTTCGCCACCTCGCGCCATATCTTCAGCGCCCGCAGGATGACGGAATGCGCGCTTTCCGGCAGGCCGGCGCTGCGGAACAGCGCCGAAAGCGCGAGATCGCGACCGCCGGCCAGCAATGCCCGTACGCGCGCCGCCTCGCGCGCGGCCAGCACGCCCAGCACCGAGGCGAAGAAGTCGATCTTGCCATGCGCCACCACGCGGATGATGAAGGCGGTGGTGAGTTCGCCGGCAAGGCGCAGATGCTCGACCAGCGCCTCGTGCTCGTCCGCGCGCGTCCGTTCGATCAGCGTCAGCGAAGCGCGCACGCAGGCTTCCCGCATGACGCGCTCTCCCCTGGCCCGGCCCATCAGCGCCACGACGAGCGGCGTGTCCTTCAAGGCGGCGCTCAATTTCACCAGCAGCAGATGGCGGCAATCGGCGGGGAGACGCCGGTCGGCAAGCATGGCCCCGCGCAGCTTCGGCAGCGCGCCGAAGCGCTCCCCCATGCGGCGGAAGCTGAGCGAGGCGATATCGGCGCCGTCATTACCGAGGAGCATCAGGCAGGCATCCGCGCAACCCACCTCCGCGATCGCCGCCGCCACCGATTTGGAGACGAGCGGCCTCCCCGCGATCGAGCGCTGCACGCCGTCGGTGCCCATGGCGACGCGGTCGATCAGGTCGCCGTCGGTGAGGAGCGGCGTGCGCTTGAGCACGAGGTCGGCGATCTCGTCCTGGTCGGATGCGAGCGCGTGGACGATCTGCAGCGGCGCCAGCCGGTGCATCGCGAGCGCCTCGGCCAGCGCATAGCGGACTTTCGCCGAAGGATCGTCGAGCAGATATGTCAGTGCGGCCTCGGCGGCGCAGCGATCCTCGAAGGCAAGCTCGCAGCCGACATAGGCGCGGGCCAGCGCGGCCGCGGCCGCGGCCCGCTGCGGGACGCGCGCCGTTTCGATCCATCTGAGAAAGTGGCTGATCACCATGCCGCCGCCCCGACCAAGAGCCAGCAATCGACGCTAGGCAGAAATGGTTTAGGAAGCGTTTACCATATCTGCCCGACGGCTGCACGGGGCGCGGCTTGCGGGTCATGCGCAACCGCCCTATCAACCATCGTAAACGGAGGAAGAAACATGCCGGGCCTCTATCTCGAGGAGTTCTCGCCGGGGCAGGTCTTTCGCCATCCCCTGCGGAAAAGCATCACCGAGAGCGACAATGTGCTTTTCTCGGTCATGACGCTCAATCCGCAGCCGCTGCACATCGATTTCGATTTCTCGGCCAAAAGCGAATGGGGCAAGCCGCTGGTCAATTCGCTGTTCACGCTCGGCCTGATGATCGGCATCTCGGTCCACGACACCACGCTCGGCACCACGGTCGCCAATCTCGGCATGACGGAGACGGTGTTCCCGCATCCGCTCTTCCACGGCGATACCGTTCATGTCGAGACGGAGGTGAAGTCGGTCCGCCCGTCGAAATCGAAGCCGGATCGCGGCATCGTGGAATTCGAGCACCGCGCCTATAACCAGGACGACGTGCTGGTGGCGCGCTGCCTGCGCCAGGCCATGATAAAGAAGAAGGAAGGCTGAGCGTGCGGTCGCTTCTTTTCATTCCGGGCGATTCGGAAAGAAAGCTGGCCAAAGGAATGGAAGCGGGCGCCGACGTGCTGCTTCTCGACCTGGAGGATTCGGTCGGCGCCGAGCGCAAGGCCGAGGCGCGCCGGATCACCTCCGCCTTCATCGGCGAGAGCCGCGCGAAAAGCCCGGCCCCCCTCTATGTGCGCGTCAACGACTTTACCACCGGACTTACGGACGACGATCTCGCCGCGATCATGCCGGCGCGGCCGGCCGGCATCATGCTGCCGAAGGCCATCGGCGCGAAAGACATCGAGCGGCTGTCGGCGAAGCTGCGCGTCCACGAGGCCGAGAACGGCATCGAGGACGGCGCGACCCGCATCATCGCGATCATGGCGGAAACGGCGGCGGGCGTGCTCGCGGCGTCGACTTTCCAGGAGCTCATGCCACGGCTTGCCGGCCTGACCTGGGGTGCCGAAGACTTGTCCGCCGACATCGGCGCGCGCACGCCGCGTGACGAATGCGGCCGCTATGCCGAAACGTTCCGGCTGGCGCGCACGCTGACCCTTCTCGCTGCCTCGGTCGTGCAGGCGGCGGCGATCGACACCGTTTTCGTGAACTTCCGCGATCTGGAGGCGCTCAGGACCGAATGTACAGAAGCCGAGCGCGACGGCTTCACTGCCAAGATGGCGATCCATCCGGCGCAGATTCCCGTCATCAACGAGGTCTTCACGCCATCGGCCGAGACGGTCGCGCATTCCCGCGCGGTGGTCGAAGCGTTCGCGGCAGCCGGCAATCCGGGCGTCATCGGCATCGACGGCCATATGTACGATCGCCCGCACCTGCGCCGTGCCGAGCGTATCCTTGCGCGGGCGAAGAACGCCGCCGCTCCGTAGGAGATCGAGATCCTTTTGGGCTCGTTCGGCCGCAACCGAGGCGTTGAAGCTTCTTAGCCGCGTTTTTTCATCTTCATATCCATCATGGCTTTGTTCATGTGCATTTTGCAGTCTTTCATCTTGTGCGCCATCATGGATTTCTTGGCCATGTCCATCTGTTCCATGGCCATTTTCTTTTCCTTCTGCATACCTTTCATCGAGTCCATGTCGGACTTCATCTTCATCATGGATTCATTGTCGCATTTCATCGAGCCCATGGAATTCATGGCGTACACAGGCGCCGAGAACGTGACGATGACGGCTACCGCCAATAGAACTGATTTCAGCATGACATCCTCCCTGATCGGTCTTTGGCCGATCGCGCTGCCAAAACCGGCAAGGGGGAAAAGTGTTCCGGTGAGGAGCCGACTTAAGATGGCGTCAGGGAACAAATGTCCGTGACCCAGAGCCGATGTCGCCTCGACAAACCCGGCACACCTCAATCCGCCTTCCACTTCGGCCGGCGCATGGCGAAGGTCGCAGTAATGGCGGAAAAGTCGAAATAGCCGAGGCGGGAGACGTTGCCGGCCTTAACGTTGTCGAAGAGGCCGTCCGTCAGCACCGCCTCGTCGATGTGGACGCCGATCACCTCGCCGATGCAGACGAAGACTCCGGCCGGCCTGCCGTCGATCGCCTTCGGCTCCAGCATCTCGCTGACCTTGCATTCGAGCGCGGCATGCGCCTCGGCCACGCGAGGCGGCGCCACCAGCCGAGACGGCGCCGGCGTCAGCCCGGCATAGTCGAACTCGTTAATGCCGCGCGGCGCGTCCACGGAGGTCGCGTTCATCTGCTCGAAGATGTGCTTGCCGACAAGATTGGCGACGAACTCGCCCGTCTCGCGGGCGAAGGTGAAGCTGTCCTTGAGGCCTTCGGAGGAAAACCACACCAGCGGCGGACGGGAGGAAAGGGCGTTGAAGAACGAATAGGGCGCGAGGTTGACCGAGCCGTCGCGGCCCTTCGTTGAAATCCAGCCGATCGGCCGCGGCGCCACGATCGCCTTGAAGGGGTCGTGCGGCAGGCCATGACCCTTGGAGGGTTCGTAGAACACGGTCGCTACCCCTCGAATGGCCCGGCATAGTCGGCATAGAGCTTGGAGACGTCCGGCCGAGGCCGCTCGGATACGGTCCCGTTGAACGTGCCGATGTGGACGAAGCCGACGACGCGCTCGTGCGGCGCGAGACCCAAGAGCCGCCGGCCCTCTTCATCATAGGCGTACCAATTGGTGATCCAGTTCGTTCCATAGCCCATGGCGTTCGCCCCGATGACGAGGTTCATCGCCGCCGCGCCGCCGGAAAGCTGCATCTCCCAGTCCGGTATCTTGGGGTTCGGCCGCGGCGCCGAGATGACGCCGATGACGAGCGGCGCGCGCGAGAAGCGCGTCAGCTCCTTGTCGCGTCGCACCTCGGTCAACGGTCCCTCGCGCTTCTCCGCAAGCTCGGCGAGCATCCGCCCCACCCTCTCGCGCGCTTCGCCGCGATAAAGGATGAAGCGCCACGGCTCCATGCGCCCGTGGTCGGGCACCCGGCTGGCGATGCGGATCAAAGTCTCGATCTCGGCATCCGAGGGCGCCGGCTCCTTCAGCTCATGGATAGGAACCGAGTTGCGCTTGAGCAGGAAGTCGATGATGGGTGACGGCATGGATGAAATTTCGGAATGGTTGCGGGATGAAACGGCCGGTGCAAGGACAGGCGGGCGGGGAGAATCCGTCTTGAAATTGCCACCGCCCTGGGCTTGATGGCAACCCATGTCCGCCCTCCTGAAGAGTCTCGCCGTTCTGCTCGCCGTGGTGGCGCTGGCTGTGATCCCGGCGGCGGCACAGGAAGCCGGCAAGCTGGAGCCCAGGCTGAAGCTGCCGGATCTGAAGAGCTTCAGAGGTCCCAGGGTCGAAACGGCGCTTCCGAAGCTCGATTTCGGCAACGTCACGCTGACGGCCGAACTGGTGGACAAGGGACCGCAGGTGACGCGCGGCCTCGTCTGGCGCATTTTCGGGCCGCAGGCCGGCTCCGACGGCAAGCTGCCGCTGATCGCCTCGGCGCGTGGCGGCACCAGCGTCTTCCAGCTCGAGCCGGGAAGCTATCTCGTCCACGCCTCCTACGGCCGCGCCGGCGCGACCAAGCGCATAACGGTCGGCAAGGAACCGAAGAAAGAGGTGGTCGTGCTCGACGCCGGCGGGCTGAAGCTCGACGGCGTCCTGCCCAGCGGCAAGCATATCCCGCCGGACAAGCTGCGCTTCTCGATCTACGAGGCCGAACCGGGAGCGGACGGCGAGCGCGCGCTCATCATCCCGAACGTGCGGCCGGACGTCGTCGTGCGGCTGAACGCCGGCACCTATCACGTCATCTCGAAATACGGCTCGGTCAACGCCGTCATCCGCTCCGACATCCGGGTCGAAGCCGGCAAGCTGACCGAGGCGACGGTCGAGCACCGCGCGGCGCAACTGACCATGAAGCTGGTGCGCGAACATGGCGGCGAGGCGATCGCCGATACGTCATGGTCGGTGCTGACCGATTCCGGCGATGTCGTGCGCGAGAGCGTCGGCGCCTTTGCGACCATGGTTCTGGCCGAGGGCGATTACACGGTGGTGGCGAAAAACCGCGAGCACGTCTACCAGCGCGAATTGACCGTGGAAGCCGGCAACGACGAGGAAGTCGAGGTGTTGACCAGCGACACCGGCCAGCAGCAGGCGCCGATCGGCGACATCTCGGACTGATCGCGCGCACCGGAACAGGCATTTTCCCAACCACAGACAAGACAGGCCGGAGCGCCGGCGCTGCCGCGCGCCATTCATATTGCCGTTGCATCCGTTCGGTTTATAGTCGCTGGCGGCGGCGCCCGACGACCCCAAGGGACGCGTGAGAGGGGGCGGCTCGCGCAATGCCGTCTTTTGCCGTGCCGAAGAGACACGGCCAGAGGGTTCGCAATCCGAATGGGAGTTCCGAAATGACGACAATGCGCATGCCGGTTCGCGGGGTCCTGAAGGCTTCGGTCGCCGCTGCAATCATGTTCACCGGCCTTTCCGCCGGCCCTGCCCTTGCCGAGGACGCGACGGCGGTACCGCAGAACGACCTGCTCAACGCTACGCTGTGGATGCAGCGCTCGGTCGAATACAAGGCGACGACGCTCGGCATCTATACGCTGGCCAAGGGACAGCTCGACAAGGCTCTCGCCGACAAGAACTGGACGGCGGTTCCCGACAAGCAGGGCGAAAATTTCGGCGACAAGCCGCCGGCCATCGTGCTCGATGCCGACGAGACGGTTCTGGACAACAGCCCGTATGAAGCGTCGCTGGTGACGCGCGGCACGGATTTCAGCCCGAAGGAATGGACCGCCTATGTCAAGGACAAGGTGACCAGGGCCATCCCGGGGGCGGTGGAATTTCTCAAATATGCCGACTCCAAGGGCGTGAAGGTGTTCTACGTGTCCAACCGCACGATCGAGGAGAAGCCGGCCACGCTCGAAAACATGAAGGAACTCGGCTTCCCGATGGGCGGCAATGTCGACACCTTCCTGGCGGCGGGCCAGCAGCCGGACTGGAAGTCGCCGAAGGAAAACCGCGTCGCCTTCATTGCCAAGGATTACCGCGTGATGATGCTGTTCGGCGACAATCTCGGCGACTTCACAGACAAGTACAAAGGCACGCACGACGAACGCATGAAGTTCTTCACCGACAACGCGGCGCATTGGGGCCATGACTGGTTCATGCTGCCCGACCCGGAATACGGCTCGTGGGAATCGAACCCCTTCAATAACAACTACAAGCTCTCCCCGGACGAGCGCCGCAAGATGAAGATCGAGGCGCTCGAACCGTGGAAGCCGAAGGGGTGAGGCGCTGATATTCTCCCCCTCGGGGGCCCTCGAGGGGGAGATGCCCCGCCTGTATCGCGGCTCATACCAACCGGAAGTGATCGATCTGTCCGCCAGCGATACTGGCGGGGCAGAGGGGGTCTGAGCGGAAGCACTCGGTGGTGTTCATCGTTGTGCTCCACATGGATTGGTGCGCTGCAGCACCAACCCCACCCGGCCCGGCTTCGTCCGGCCACCCTCCCCTCAAAGGGGAGGGAAAGCTGCCTCATCCCTTCCGCTTGCGCCTGATGTCCGGCGGGGTGGCCTCGTCGACGAGCATCGCGACCGCCTCCACCAGCGACAGCGACTGCTGGTCGCGCGAGCCGAGGCGGCGCAAGTTCACCGTCCCCTCCTCTGCCTCGCGCTTGCCGCACACCAGGATCACCGGCACCTTGGCTAGGCTGTGCTCGCGCACCTTGTAGTTGATCTTCTCGTTGCGCAGGTCGGTTTCGGCAAGAAGCCCGGCATTCTTCAGCCGCGCCGCCACCGCCCTGGCATACTCGTCCGCATCCGAGGTGATCGTCGCCACAACCACCTGCAGCGGCGCGAACCACAGCGGCATGTGGCCGGCATAGTTCTCGATCAAGATGCCGAGAAAGCGCTCCATCGAGCCACAGATGGCGCGGTGCACCATGACGGGCTGCTTCTTCTCCGAATCCTTGTCGATATAGAAGGCGCCGAAACGCTGCGGCAGATTGAAATCGACCTGCGTCGTTCCGCACTGCCATTCGCGTCCGATCGCGTCTTTCAGCACATAGTCGAATTTCGGCCCGTAGAAGGCGCCGTCGCCGGGGTTGATCTCGGTGCGGATGCGATTGTCCGACTGCTGGATCTTGGTCAGCACGCCGCTCATGATGTCCTCGGCGTGGTCCCATAGCGCATCCGAGCCGACGCGCTTTTCCGGACGCGTGGAGAAGCGCACCATGATCTCCTCGAAGCCGAAATCGGCATAGGTGGTGAGGATCAGGTCGTTGATCTTCAGGCACTCGGCGGCGAGTTGGTCTTCCGTGCAGAAGATATGGGCGTCGTCCTGGGTGAAGCCGCGCACGCGCATCAGCCCGTGCAGCGCGCCGGACGGCTCATAGCGGTGAACCGCGCCGAATTCGGCAAGCCGGACAGGTAGGTCGCGATAGGACTTCAAGCCATGCTTGAAGATCTGCACATGGCCGGGGCAGTTCATCGGTTTTAGTGCGAAAACGCGATAATCCTCGCTTTCCGCCTCGTCGCCGGCGACGAGCACCTTGAACATGCTCTCGCGATACCATTGCCAGTGGCCGGAGGTCTCCCAAAGCTCCTTGTCGAGCACCTGCGGGGCGTTGACCTCCGAATATTCGTGCTCGGCCAGCCGCCGGCGCATGTAGGAGACGAGGTTCTGGAACATCCTCCAGCCCTTCGGATGCCAGAAGACGACGCCGGGTCCCTCCTCCTGGAAATGGAAAAGGTCCATCTCGCGGCCGAGGCGACGGTGGTCGCGCCGCTCCGCCTCCTCCAGCATGTGGAGGTAGTGGTCGAGTTCTTCCTTGTTCCGCCAGGCCGTGCCGTAGATGCGGGTCAGCATCGGATTGTTCGAGTCGCCGCGCCAATAGGCGCCGGCCACCTTCATCAGCTTGAAGGCGTCGCCGATCTGGCCCGTCGAGGCCATGTGCGGCCCGCGGCAGAGGTCGAACCAGTCCCCCTGCCTGTAGATCTTGACGTCCTGGTCCTCGGGGATCGCGTCGACCAGCTCGACCTTGTAGCTCTCGCCCTTGTCGCGAAAGACCTGCCTCGCCTTGTCGCGCGGCCAGATCTCCTTGGTGAACGGCTTGTTGCGGCCGATGATCTCCCGCATCTTCTTCTCGATGGCCGGGAAGTCGTCGGGAGTGAACGGCTCGTTGCGGGCGAAATCGTAGTAGAAGCCGTTCTCGATCACCGGGCCGATGGTCACCTGCGTGCCGGGCCAAAGCTCCTGCACCGCCTCGGCGAGCACATGGGCCGCGTCGTGACGGATGAGCCCCAGCGCGCCTTCGCTCTCGCGGGTGAGGATTTCGACGCTGCCCCACGACCCGATCGGATCGGAGAGGTCGCGCACCTCGCCGTCAAGCGAATAGGCGATCGCTTTCTTGGCGAGCGACCTGGAGATCGACTCGGCGAGTTCGGCGCCGGTCATGGTCGCGGGATAATCGCGCGAGGAGCCGTCGGGGAATTTGAGGGAAACGGGCGCGCTAGAGGGGGCGCCAGGGTTGGCGTCGGCCATGGTCTGTCTCCTATCCAGTCCCGCATACGAGCGCGGGTGGGATTGCAGCAAAGAATAGCGGCTGAGCACGGCCGCTGATGACCGGCGCTACATAGGCCGAGCAGCGGCGTCCGTAAAGGCTTCGGACACCGCCGCCGTCATCCATGATCGTGCGCGCGAAGAGCGGCGACTAGCTTGCGCTGTTGTCCTCGACCGGCGCGTTGGGGCCGTTCTTCTTGATGGAATCGATCGCCTTCTGGGCGCTCGCCTTCGACGAATAGCCCTCGGTCGAGAACATCACTTCGCCGTTATATTTGAAGCGGACCCGATATTCGCCCTTCTTGTCTTTCGAGATTTCGAATTTGTGAGCCATGTATCTCCCTCCGTGATGGAACGACGGCCGTGATATCGCGCAGTCCGCGCAATGACGGCAGAATGCGGACAAGCGCGGCCGAAATCAACGGAGAAGATGGTCTTTCCCAAACCAGGGATACCTTGGCCGGCTTAAACAGGGTGGCGGCCGACCGACCAATAGCGCCAGGGCAGATACCAGCGATAGCGTCCCGCAAGCGTCTCAGGCACCGGATCCAGGCCGCGCGTGCCGCCCGGGCCGCAGCGCGTCACTCGGAAAAGCGCCAGCCAGCCGCCGGCCCAAAGGCCATGCCGCGCGATCGCCTCGTAACCATATTCCGAGCAGGTCGGGAGATGGCGGCAGGAATGGCCGATGAAGCCGGAGAGCGTCAGCTGGTAGAGCCGGATGAGAGACGTGCCGAGCAAACGGTCCGGCGTCTTGCGCCAGGGACCGGGCCAGTTGCGGCTGCTTTGCCTACCATTCATCCGCCAGCAGGCCTCGGGCATGACCGACCAATTCGGGAACGTAGCGCGTTGCGGTTGTCCAAACGACACTCCATTCGATGGCATCGTAGCCGTGCGAAAGGCGATTACGGGCACGATATGCCTGCTCGAAGGCAAGTTCCGGATGGCTCGACACAAAGTCGGGATGAAACTTACGCAAGTTACCGGAAGCTTCGCCGATCGCCTCAATACACTTGGATGCCGCAAGCCGATGCAGTTCACTTTCTGAGAACGCCTCCCAGGAGAGCTCGCCGACCACCTTATCGAGGCGCTCACCCCATTCGACGATATGCCGAAGCAAATCGGCAACCGATCGTCCCACCTTGACCATTAGAGGGCGCGAACATCCGCAGCAACCCGCGCTGACGCCCTTTCTCCAAACTCACCCGGTGTACACACGTCGACTTCGATTCCAAGCAGCGCTTCCAGCTTTATCTCCAGGCTGGCAAGATGAATGAATGTCGTGACTTCGAACTCCGGATCGACCAGGATATCGAGATCGCTTCCATCGACGTCCTCTCCTCGGGCAACCGAACCGAAGACGCGCGGATTGCTCACCGGATAGCGCGAGATGATTTCCAGCACCTCGTCGCGATGTTTGGCCAAGGCTTCCGAAGGTCTCATCTCACCCTCACGCCGCCTCGCCGGCGCGCTTCTTCTCGATCTGGCCGATGGCATCGACGACGGCGTCGAAGGTCAACATGGTCGAGGCGTGCCGCGCCTTGTAGTCGCGCACGGGCTCGAGGTATCTGAGGTCGGCGAAACGGCCTTCCGGGGGCGGACCGTTCTCCTTCAGCATCCTGCGCATCGTCTCGCGGACCTCGCGCAACTCATCCGCATG
>JBQCFH010000264.1:0-3330 GCA_051959385.1 Rhizobiaceae bacterium
ATCTCTTCGCGACGCCGATGAAATGGCGGAACAGCCAGCGCTTGAAACGGCTGGCGTCCTCCATGCGGATCGTCACCGAAGTCAGCAGAGCCTCGAAGATGCGCGGCGGGGCGAAATAGAAGGTCGGCCCGATCTCGCGCAGATCCTGCGGCACCGTTTCCTGGCTTTCCGGACAAGCCATGCAGAAGCCGGAGACGTAGCTCTGTGCGTAATTCAGGTAGTGATCGCCCACCCAGGCGAGCGGCAGGTAGGCAAGCACGCTGTCCCTTTCGGTCAGCGCATCGAACCTGACCGTGTCGAGCGTCGCCTTGACCGCTGGCCCGGCCTTGACCATGACGCCCTTCGAGCGGCCGGTCGTGCCCGATGTATAGAGCATGACAGAGATGTCCTCGCCGCTGGCGCCGCGGACCTTCTCCTCCCATCGGCGGGCTGCTCCCGGGTCGGCCGCAATCAGTTCCCTGCCGCGGTCCTGAAGCGCCTCGAACGAATGCAGGCCTTCGGGATCGTAGTCCGACAAGCCGCGCGGCTCGTCATAGATCAGGTGGGCCAGCGAAGGGATGCGCTCGGCGAAGGAGCGGATCTTGTCGACCTGTTCCTGGTCGCTGACGACGGCGAAACGGACGCCGGCGTGGTCGAGCACGAACGCCATCTCCTCGGCGACCGCATCGGCATAGACGGGCACCGGAATGGCGCCGAGCGCCTGCACCGCCGCGAAGCTCCAGTAGAGGCGCGGCCTATTCGGCCCGACGATCGCGACTTTGTCGCCGTGGGCGACGCCGAGTTCGGCAAGCCCGATCGAGAAGGCGCGCACTTCCTCGAGCTGCTCCGCCCAACTCCAGCTTTGCCAGATGCCGTAATCCTTGAAACGAATGGCGGGGCGATCAGCAAAACGCTCGGCGTTCAGCAGCAGATATTTCGGGAATGTGTCGAGACCTTCGCCGGCGCCTGTCGTCGAACCCATCGCCATGTTCCTCCCGGCCCTCCCGCATTATTCGCGATGTTGGACCACAATTATCGCGCACTTTGGTCCAGCCGCAAGTACCCGATCGGCCGCGGCGTTCTCCGTGCTCTCTTTGGCAGGATCGTTCAAACGGGCGCGTGCGGCAACAGATCGCTTGACAGACAGGCAGGGGCAATGCGTGATATGCATGCGCGCCTGTGCCCTTGCGGCGCTGCGGCTGCCCTTCAGTAGGTCTTCAGCGCGGCAAGGTTCAGCACGCTTATCCGCCCGTGTTCGATGCGGATGAGCTTTTCCTCTTCCAGTTCGGCCAGGCTGCGGTTGACCACGGCGCGCGAGACGCCGGCAAGCAGGCCGAGCTCTTCCTGCGTGATCTCGATCCGCGATCCCGTGCCGGGATAGAGCACGGGGTTGAAGAGCCACGACAGGTTCCGCGCGACGCGCGCCTTCGCATCGAGGATGCGGTCGTGCTCGATCGTGGCGATGAACTGGCCCATCCGCTCGTTGAGCTGGCGCACGAGAAAGCGGTTGAAGGCCGTGCTGTTCTCGTAAAGCCAGAAGAAGGTGGCGCGGTTCATCATGATGAGCCGCGTGTCGCGCAACGTTACGAGATCGTACTGGCGCGGCTCGTCCTTCAGCACCGAACCCTCGCCGAACCAGCCGCCGGCCCCGATGCCGGCGAAGGTCATCGCCTTGCCGCTCCGCGAAATGGTGCTGATCTTGACCAGGCCTTCGGCCACGCCCGTCCAGTAGTCGAGCCGGTCACCGCGATGGCAGATATAGGCGCCGCGGCCGAACTGCCTCTCGGTGATGCCCTTGCAGGCGCGCTCGACCTCGTCGGGGGAAAGTTCGGCCGCCCAGGCGGCGCTTCGGATGGTCTGGCGTTGGATCGCCGTGTTGATGCCTTTCATCGTTGGATGGAGCGCGGCGCCTTCGAAGCGTCCGTCCCAGACGCGAGACGGCGTCCTATGCTGCGAAGCGGCCGTATTTCGCGCTCGGCAAGATGATCACCGAAGCGGAGCGGCCGTTCTCCGGCTTCGTGAACAGCTGCCGCCGTTCGAGCTCCGTCGACCGGAAGAAGGCGAAGCGGCGTGCGCCCTGGTCGGGCGACATCGGGCACGGCGCCTGCCACAGGTCGACCGGCATCGTCAGCCCCGGATAGATTCGTCCCCTGACGATCGGCTCTGCGATGAACACCCGCCTGTAGAATGCCGCGTGCTCTTCCTTTATCGCCGTCAGGCACGCGGTGGGCTTGAAATGGTGGCATGCGATCAGTGCCAGCCGAAGGGTGATGTAGGGCAGGACCCTGAGCTCGGCCGCCCATTCCTTGTCGGCGGCGAACCGGCTCGGGTCGACATAGGAAGCGCCATTGGCGATCCGCGGCTCCAGGACATCGCCGAACACCTTCACGCTCGGCGAGAACGGAAATTCGCGGGTCGCGTGATGCAGCCTGACCGTGCTGACAAGCCGGCCATCATAATAGACGCCGTAGTTGAAGACGTTCGGACAGTAGTCGAACTCGTCTTCGACCATCCGCTTGGCATCGGCTTTGATCATTCCGACCGACAAATAGGAGTCGTAGCGAAGGCGGAATATGTCCTCCAGATCGTCGCCGCCCGAGCAGCGCCTGTACTCCACGTGCTCCATCAGCTGGAGCACGTTCCTGGAGAAAGCATTCATGCCCGGATCGGCAAGACTCGCGCCACTATGATCCTCAACATCCGCAACGGTAGAATGACTGCTCACGGCCGCCTCCTGTACCACGACAGGAAACGTAAACGCATCCTTAACTCTGGGAAAGTCGAAAATGGTAGCAGGCGCTTTTACGGTTGGTTAACCTTAATAATCGGTTAAACTCACCTTGGCGCTCGATCCGTCAATGATGGGCCACGCGGCGGGCGTTTTCGATTTCGTTGCCGAAGGGCCAGACGGTGGACGACATCGTTTCGATGCCCGAGGCGGTCAGCGCCGAGCCGAAGAGAAAGCCCTGCACCAGGTCGGGCTTCACGTTCGCCGCAAGAACCTTCAACTGCTCGAACGTCTCGACCCCTTCCATGGTGACGACGAGACCGATCGAACGCGACAACTCGGCGATCCCCCGCAGCAATTGCAGCGAACGCTCGCTGCGCGCCACGTCGAGCAGGAAGCTGCGGTCGATCTTGACCTTGTCGAGCGGCAGCGTGTGCAGGTAGCTCAGGCTCGAATAGCCGGTGCCGAAATCATCGAGCGCTATGCGCACGCCGAGCGCCTTCAATTCGTCGAGATATTCACGCGTCAGCGCCTTGTCGTCGAGCAGCGCCGTCTCGGTGACCTCGATTTCCAGCCGGTGGGCCGCAAGTCCCGATGCGGCAAGCGTGTCGCGAATTTTGTCG
>JBQCFH010000265.1:0-3759 GCA_051959385.1 Rhizobiaceae bacterium
ACCGTGTGGATCAGCCGCGAATACATCTCGATCTGCCGGCGGCCGATCACCCTGACCGATCCCGGCTCGCAGACCCTCGACTTGTCGTTGCGATCGACATCCGAGCACATGGTGAGTTCGGATTCGTCCTTCTTGGAGTTCAAGAGCTTCAGGATCTGCTCCGAATCCGAAATGGCGTCGTCGCCGCGCTTGATCGTGCCCGAGATCGGGCAGGTCTCGACGCGCCGGCCGTTGACCCGCACGAACATTTCCGGCGAGGCGCCGATCAGATATTCGCGATCGCCGAGATTGATGAAGAAGGAATAGGGCGACGGGTTGATCGCCTTCAGCCGCCGCGCGATCTCGGAGGGCAGGCCCTCGCAGCGTTCCTGGAACTTCTGGCCGGGCACTACCTCGAAGAGGTCGCCGCGCAGGAAGCTTTCCTTCGCCTTCTCGACCAGCCGCGCATATTCGCCGGGCTCGTGGTCGGAGCGCGGCGGGATCCTGTCCGACGGATGGAACGGCTCCTCCGCTCCCTTGCGCGGCAGGCCTTCCGTCGTCCAGCCCTCGCCGGCGAAATCGTAACGGTCGAGCCATGCGGCCGCCGAATAATGGTCGACCACGAGGATCTCGTCGGGGAGATAAAGAACGACGTCGCGCTGGTCGTCGGGGCGCTCGAGCTTGTATTCGACCGGATCGAACTGGAAGGCGAGGTCGTAGCCGAAGGCGCCGTAGAGGCCGAGATTGGCGTCCTCCGGCGACCGGAAAAGCGCCACGACCGCCCTCAGCACGGTGAAGATCGTCGGCGCACGCGACCGCTCCTCCTCGGTGAAGGCGCGTGTGGGTTCGGCGACCTTCAGCGTGGCGGCCGCCGCGCCGTTCTCCTGAATGGTCACCTCGTCCAGCTTCTCGACCGCGCGAACCATCGCCGGCAGCATCGCCCGGCCGCGTTCGTTGAGCGCTTCGATCCGCATCGTCCGGCCCTTGGCGCTGATGACGACCGGGGGATCGATGATCGCCGTATCCCAGCGGGTATAGCGGCCGGGATATTCGTAGTTCGACGAGAACACGGCTCCGCGGCGGGAATCGAGCCCGTCGATGTAGCGCTCGATCGCGCCCTCATAGGGAGTGCCGTGCCTCTCCCGCGTGATCGAGACGCCGCCGGCCGTGAGATAGCGCTCGGCGCCGCTTTCCAGAGTTTCGGTCGTCATTATCGTGTTCCCTTCCAGTCTTGCACGGAGCCGGGAAAACAAAATGGCCGCCCGGAGCATCCGTTGCGGCCACCACAATCTTCATGCGCACGCGCGTCGACCGGCCGCTGTCAGCAGCCCCACCACCAGACGGTCTTGATCGAAAGCGCGGTCATGAAATTGTCCATAGCCGCGTTCCGTCGGCATGGCAACCGGAAATGACTGCGCCGCGCCGTCGGAAGGTGAGAGCTGGGAACGAACTTCAGGGCGCGGTACGGGAGGACGCGACCGCCTTCCAGCGCCGATGAACGCGCCTTTTCATAAAGTTGGCGAAACGGGCGGAATCGATCTCTCGGCGGGACCAGTCGCCTGCCCACCGTCTCAGCGGCTATTTTCGCCGCAGGCCGCGAACTTAACGGCGCCGTGCCGACCGCCGCAACCTCGCAGGCTGCCGCCGCACCCAAGATGCGATCGTGGTCCAAACAGGAGCCCGGCCTCGGTTCACCAACCGAGGCCGGGGATCGAGATTCGTCAGCGTCCGCGCGTCATGGTGCGCTCGCCGGCCGCCTCCAGCGCGTTCGTCGCACCCGGCGCGGCCGCATCGGCCGTCTTCTTCTGCGGCTCTTGCGCCGGAGCCGCCGCCTGTGCGGGAGCCGTCGCCGGCTTCGCGGCGGCCGCGGGCTTGGCGGCCGCAGGCTTGGCGGCAGCGGGCTTGGCTGCGGCAGCGGCGGAGCCTCCTCCGAGGAAGCTCTTGAAGATATAGCCCTGCTTGCCGTTGTAGGAGACCCTGCACCAGCCGTCGCAGCTCAGAACGCGAACCGTCGCCTTGTCCGGGATGACGCCGACGACCCCAGTATGGTTTCCGGCGCCGGAGTGCATTCTCACATCGGTTTTCACGCCGCTGAGATAGCCTCCGGAGACGCTTTCCTCCGCCGCGCTGGCCGCCGGCTGGGCGGCCGTCTTTGCCGGCACGGAAAGGAGATTCGGATCGACGCCGGGAGGCGTCGTCTCTTCCGTGGCCGGCGGTAGCGATGCGGTTACTGCCTTGTCGAGCGTATGCGCCGGCTTCGCTTCGGGCGACGCGTAGGCCAGCTTCTTTGCCGCCTCGGCCGGCGCGGGTGCGCTCTGCGGACCTTTTGCGTCGGGAGCGGGAACCGCCTTCTCGGCTGAAGCATCGGCTTGCGCCTTCGGCGCATCCGCCTGCCCGGCCGGAGCCGGATCGGCCTTGGGCGCCGCGTCGCCCCATCGGGCATTGTCGGGCGCAGGCACCTTTATGCTTGCCGCCGCCATGGCACTCGGGGCGGCGACAGCCGTTTTACCGGGCGAGGCGACGCGTCCCGCGACATCCTGCGCGTCGGCCGCCTTTGCCGGCGCAACGGCCGGTTTGGCGGCAGGCGCTGCCGCCGGCGCGTTCGTCTGGGCGACCGTCATTGCCTGCGCCGCAACGGGCGTCGCGGCTGGATCCGACGCGAATGTATGCATGATATAGAACGCGCCCAGCGCGACGCCCGCCAAAAGGGCGAGCCCGCCGGCAGGAACAAGGGCGCGCCGCGCGAGCGACGGCTTGTCCACAGGCTCCGGCTGTTCGGCGATAAGCCGGCCGTCCCAATTGTAGCGGCCGCGCCTTTTGGCTCCCGTCTGGTCGTTGGCGGCCGAGGCAGGATAGTGTTGCGGGCCTGCTGGCCCGATTCCCACAGCCGGCTGTGCCGCCGGACGGAACACTTCGCGCTGTGGAAAGTTTAGAAGTTGTGTCTCGCTGGTCTTCCTGACGGAAGAGCCTCTTTGTTCAGGCAAGGGGTTACGCTGAAGCGGCAGCGAATTCCTTGCGGCGTCTGCGGATTTCAGTCCCGGACTGCCTATCAAATTTCCTACTCCGAACTAGACACTAGCTTCGATCCAAGCTCCCAAGCCGCCTCTCGAGCCTAGTGTTCTTGCTTCCCTCCGACGCGTACGGATGGGGAATCCGCAGCGCGCCAGCCCTGTGATGAATTTGCACCATTCGAAATAATTGTGGCAATCGCGTGCTCAAATAGCAATTTTCTTCTATCTTTCGGACCCTTAGTAAAGCCCGAAACGCCGAAAAAGGGCGATCAGGGCCTAAAATGGGCATCTTTCAGCCCTCAAGGCCCGTTTTCCGACGTCTAAAATGCCGCAGCCCGTCGCTGCGCCCATGTGGAAATTTCGCTCCGCAACCGTGTCGGATTCCGCCGTCGCCGGACGTCCAGGGGAGAGAAGACGCCCGGAAGGAGATCACGATGCGCTATCTCTGCCTTGTATACCTGGAAGAAGAAAAGATGCGGGCGCTTTCGCCCGAAGAGGGAAAGGCTCTCGACCGGGAATCGATCGCCTATGACGATAAACTGCAGGCGAGCGGGCATTATATTGCATCGGACGCCCTCCAGCCGGTGACAAAAGCCGTCACCGTCCGCAGGAAGAACGGCGTCCCTGCCGTGATGGACGGCCCCTTCGCGGAGACGAAGGAGCATCTCGGCGGCTTCATTCTCATCGAGGCGGCCGACCTCGGCGAGGCGATCAGGATCGCCTCCGACATCCCCGTCGGTCGCTACGGAGCGATCGAGGTCCGTCCGGT
>JBQCFH010000266.1:0-5344 GCA_051959385.1 Rhizobiaceae bacterium
GCCGACGAAATTGGCGACGAAGCGCGTCGCGGGGCGATTGTAGATTTCGAAGGGCGTGCCGACCTGCTCGGCCTTGCCGCCATACATCACCGCGATCCGGTCGGAGATCGAAAGCGCCTCCTCCTGGTCGTGCGTGACGAAAATGGTGGTGATGCCGAGCCGCTTCTGGATAGCCCGTATCTCCTCGCGCAGCGACACCCGCACCTTGGCGTCGAGCGCCGACAGCGGCTCGTCGAGCAGAAGCAGCTTCGGGCTCGGCGCAAGCGCCCGGGCGAGCGCCACGCGCGGCTGCTGCCCGCCGGAGAGCTGGTAGGGATAGCGGTCGCCGAGTTCCGGCAGCTTGATGATGCCGAGCATCTCCTTCACCCGGCGATCGATGTCGGCCTTCGTCATGCCGGCGATCTTCAGGCCGAAACCGACATTCTGCGCCACGGTCAGGTTGGGGAACAGGGCGTAGGCCTGGAAGACCATGCCGATCTTGCGCTGGTTCGGCTTCAGATGCGTGACGTCCCGGCCGCCTATCAGGATCGATCCTCCGGACGGTTCCTCGAAGCCGGCAACCATGCGCAGCACCGTGGTCTTGCCGCAGCCGGACGGTCCGAGGAAGGAGACGAATTCGCCTGCCTCGACGTCGAGGTTGAAATCCTGCACGACCTGCGTTGTCCCGAAGGATTTCTGGATGTGCTGGAGGACGAGGAATGGGTCGGCCATGGGTCGCTCTATCGGATCATTGCTGGCGGCTGCCCGATTGCGGGGCAAATCGCGCCAATACCTGGATGACGGACATGCATCCCCAGGTGATGATGAAGGAAATGACGGCCAGCGCGGCGGGTTCGTAGGCCCGGTTGGCGCCGATCAGCTGAAGGTAGGGACCGAACGCCGGGCGGTTCAGCAGGCTCGCCATGGTGAACTCGCCGATGACGATGGCGAAGGTCAGGAAGGCGCCGGAAAGCACGGCGATCAGCACGTTGGGCAGGATGATGCGCGCGATGATCGTCGCCCAGCCCGCCCCGAGGATCTGCGCTGCTTCGGTCAGCGTCCTGACGTCGATTGTCCTCAGCCCGGTATCGACGGCGCGGTACATGTAAGGCAGCGCCAGCGTCGCATAGCCGATGATGAGCAGGATATCCGTGCCGCGAGCCGAACCGAGAAGCGGCAGGATCGAATCCGACCCGTACATGCGGATATAGCCGAAAACGATGACGATCGCCGGTATGATCAGCGGCAACAGGGTCATGAATTCGACGAGCGGCCTGAGGCGCGGCAGCCGCAGCCTGATCCAGTAGGCGGTCGGCACCACCAGCAGCACGCCGAGAACAATGGTGAATATCGCGATGACCACCGAATAGGTGAAGGTCTCCTGGAAGCGCGGGTCGCCGAACACGACCTTGTAGGCGTCGAAGGAATAGACCCCGCGGCGCATGCGCAGCGAGAACTCGAAGGTCGCAATCAGCGGCAGGAAGAAATAGATCGCGCCGACCGCAAACGCGATCCATGCCCAGACGGAGGAGCCGCGCCTCATCTCAGCCACCTTTCGCTCCGGCTCCGGAACCAGATGTAGAAGCCGTTGGCCACGCCGGTGATGACGATCATGCCGAAGGCCAACGCGTAGCCGAGATTGGGATCGTGCAGCACGTCGCCTCGAATTTGCGCATAGAGCAGGATCGGCACGATGTTGAGCGAGGACCCCGTCAGCGCATAGGCCGTCGCGATCGCGCCGAACGCGTTCGCGAAAAGCAGGATGACCGTTCCGAGGAAGCTGGGCCACAGGACGGGGATGACGACCATGCGCCAGTATTGCGCGGTCGAAGCGCCGAGTGTCGCCGCGGCCTCGCCCCATTCCTGCTTCAGCCCGTCGATGGCAGGCGTGATGATGACGATCATCAACGGTATCTGGAAGAAGAGATAGGTGAGCGTCAGCCCCCAGAAGGAAAGGATATTGAAACCGAGCGCGTAGATGTTGATGCCGACGTCACGCAACAGGATCGTCACGAGCCCGAGCCGGCCCAGCGTTGCAAGAAAGGCGAAGGCGAGCGGCACGCCGGCGAAGTTCGATGCCACGCCCGAGAACGTCACCGTCGCGGAACGGAGCCAACAGGGCAGGCCGCCGCGGATGACCGCGATGGCGATCGCCAGCCCGACGAAGGCGCCGATGATGGCTGAGGCAAGGCTGACCTTGATGGAAATCCAGTAGGCGGCGAGGATAGACGGCTCGAACAGGGCGCGGATGCTGGCCAGCGAGAACTGGCCGGTCCTGTCCTGAAAGGCGCCGACGATGAGGTAGAGCGTCGGCAGGATGAGGAAGAGCAAGGCGAAGGCGATGAACGGCGCGATGCCGAGCCAATGGGTCGGCAGCCGTCGCGCCGCCCTCGCGCCGGGCGGCCGTTCGTCCGCGATCGGGGCGGTCGCTTGCGCAATGGTATCCGCCATTTCGGCCGTTCTCCGCGGCAGGAACGGGCGGCCGCGCGGCCGCCCGTTCCTTCATCTTACTTCACGTTGGCGCCGACCACCGAATCCCAGTTCTTGGTGATGACCTCCTTGGCCGCGCTCTGCTCCTCGAGCGTCGGGAACACGGCCTTTTCGTAGGCGGCCGCCGGCGGCATCTTGTCCAGCATATCCTTCGGAATCGCGCCTTTCTTGGAAAGGTCGTTGAAGCGGATCGGATGGCAATAGCCCTTGAGCCAGCCGAGTTGCCCCTCATCCGAATAGAGATATTCCATCCAAAGCTTTGCGGCGTTCGGATGCGGCGCGTAGGCGCTGATCGCCTGCACATAGACGCCGGCGACGACGCCGGAAGCGGGCACGACCACGTCGACGGGCGGGTTGCCCTTCAGCGTGTCGCGGCCGGCAAGCGCATTGTAGTCCCAGTTGATCAGGATCGGCGTCTGGCCCTGCGCCAGCGTAGCGGGCTTGCCGATCACCGGAACGAAATTGCCCTTGGCGTTGAGCTCCTTGAAGAATTCGAGCCCCGCCGTGCCGGCATCCTTGCCGGCCGCCGCGCCCTTCGACAGGCCGGCGGCGTAGACCGCCTGGATCGCCTGGTTGGACGTGCGCGGATCGCCTGCGAGCGCGACGGCGTTGGCATAGTCGCTCTTGAGCAGGTCGCCCCAGTCCTTCGGCGATTCCTTGACGATGTCCTTGTTCACCATCATCGCCAGAACGCCGTAGTAGTCGCCGTACCAGTAGCCGTCGGCATCCTTGGCGCTCGCCGGAATGGAATCCCAGGTGGAGACCTTGTAGGGCTGGATGAGCTTCTCGGACTTGGCCGAAGGACCGAAGGAGAGGCCGACGTCGATCACGTCCGGCGCCTGCGGACCCTTGTTGTCCTTGTTGGCGCGGATCGCCTCCACCTCGTCGCCGGAGCCGGCGTCGGGGTTGAGTTCATTGACGGTTATCTCGGGATATTTCTTCTTGAAGGCGGCGATGACCTCGCCATAGCCGCACCAGTCATGTGGCAGCGCGATGGTCGTCAGCTGGCCTTCCTTCTTGGCGGCGGCGACCAGGTCGTCCATCGAAGCCGCCAACGCGACGGCAGTCGATGCCAAAAGCCCCGCGGCCGCCAGCGAAAGCAGCCGTCCCTTGAACTTGAACATGTGATTTTCTCCCATTGAACTGACGTTTCCCACGCCTGCGATGCGGTATCGATGTTCGATGACAGCCGCGTGAAATTCGCGGAACCGGCAGCGCCCAAGGCGTCGAAAGCTTAACTACGTTTCGGTTGCAGCCGCAATGGCGGGTAGCGTTCCGCCGAAAGCGGTATTCTCTCATCCTGGCCTTTATCCTCCCTTCCTTCTTCTCGGCGGCGCTACCCCGCACGGTGCTCAGGCCGCTCCTTCGATGGCGGCGTTCAACAGGCCGAGCGCCGCCTTCCTGGTGAGCTTGACCGGGTTTCCGCCCGCCGTCGGATCGACGATCGCCATGTCCGCGATCAGCCCCTTCCGCTTCGAGTCCACGCTGAAGTCGGCGATGAGCCCCGGCAGAGCGTGCGGGACTTTCAGCTCTTTGCGCAGCTTGAGCACCGCCTTGAAGAACCCGTCATAGCCGCCCTTGATGCCGCAATAGGCGGCGAGCCGGACGATGCGCTCCTCGATCGCATCGCGGTTGAAGGCGAGCACGTAGGGCATGAAGACGGCGTTGGTCATGCCGTGATGCGTGTCGTAAAGCGCGCCGATCGGGTGCGACAGCGAATGGATGGCGCCGAGCCCCTTCTGGAACGCGGTCGCGCCCATCGCCGCCGCCGCCATCATGTTGGCGCGCGCCGCGATATCCTTGCCGTTCGCATAGGCGACCGGCAGGTTTTCCAGCACCAGCCGGATGCCCTCCACCGCAACGCCGTCGGCCATCGGGTGGTAGCCCGGCGCGCAATAGGCTTCGAGGCAATGCGCCAGCGCGTCCATGCCGGTGCCGGCGGTGATGAAGGGCGGCATGCCGACGGTCAGCTCCGGATCGGCGATCACGATCGCCGGCAGCATCCTGGGGTGAAAGATGACCTTCTTGGTATGGGTCGCCTCGTTGGTGATGACGGCGGCGCGCCCGACCTCCGATCCGGTGCCGGCGGTGGTGGGCACGGCGACGATCGGGGCGATGGCGTCGGCGTCGGCGCGGGTCCACCAGTCGCCGATATCCTCGAAATCCCAGACCGGCCGCTTCTGCCCGGCCTGGAAGGCGATCAGCTTGCCGAGATCGAGCGCCGAGCCGCCGCCGAAGGCGATGACGCCGTCATGCTTCCCCTTCTTGAAAACGGCGATGCCGGCGGTGAGGTTCGATTCGACCGGGTTCGGCTTGACGTCGGAAAAGACACCGTAAGGAACCTTCGCCGCATCGAGGAGCTTCAAGGTCTTCGCCACGACCGGCAGCTTCGCAAGCCCCGGATCGGTGACGAAAAGCGGACGCTTGATGCCGGCGGCGATCAGCACTTCCGGCAGTTCCTTGATGCGCCCCGGTCCGAAGCGGACGGTGGTTGGATAGTTCCATTTGGAAGTGAAGGTGATCATGGGTCTCCTTGGAGATAGAAGCACCCCCACTCCGTCCCGGCTTCGCCGGTCCACCTCTCCCCCTGCCCGGGGGAGAGGAAGGGTGCGAAGCCACGGCCAACCTTTCCTCTCCCCCGTCGAACGGGGGAGAGGTGGCGAGCGCCGCGAGCCGGCGTGGGGGTCGAACACCTGGAGCGCAAGACGGCCTAGATCGCTTCCCTCAGATGAACACTCTTCGGCCGCGTCAGGTTCTCGTAGCCGATGGCCGACATCGACCCGCCCTTGCCGGTGTCCTTGACGCCGGTCCACACGAGCGCCGGATCGATATAGTCGCAACGGTTCATGAACACGGTTCCGGTCTCGATCTTGTC
>JBQCFH010000267.1:0-7505 GCA_051959385.1 Rhizobiaceae bacterium
CTGGCGCTGACGCCGGGCTTCACGTCCTCGGCCTTCGGCACGGAGACGATCATCGTCTGGATGCTGTCCGCGCTGGCGCTGGCGACGATCGTCACGCCCGAGGTGCCGCGCAAGGCGTCCTACGACATTGCCGGGCTGATGACGGCCATGATCATGGGCGTCGGCTACATGGTTTTCATGCAGTTCCTGATCATCTGGTACGGCGACCTGCCCGACACGGTGAAATTCTACCTCGCGCGATACCACGCGGCCGGCGTCGCACTGATCGTCGCCGTGCTTCTGATCGGTCTCGTCGTGCCAATGCTCTCGCTGGCCTTCGAGCCCGTCCGCGCGTCCGCCGCGCGGCTCCGCGTCGTCGCCTCCCTCGTGCTCGCCGGCATCGTGCTCTATCGCGCGTGGTTCGTCCTGCTGCTGTTCAAGCCGCTGGCATGGGCGCTGGCGCCGGTCGCGGTCATCCTGTTCGGCGCGGCGCTGATGCTTGCGCGGACGTGGACCGGCCGACTGTGGGCGCGCCGCGGGGAGGAGGTCGGCCATGGCTGAAACGCATCGGCCTTCCTTCGAGCCGGCCGAGATCACGCGGCTTTGGTTCATCGGCGGCGCCATCTGCGGCTTCTTACTGTTTGTCGTCGTGCTGATGGGAATCCTCCTCCTCGCCTATCTCGGGGTGGCGCCGAAGCCGCAGCCGCCGGAAAACTTCCCCGAGCCTCGGCTCCAGCCGCATCCGCATGCGGACCTCCAGCAATTTCTCCAGGCGCAGCACCAGAAGCTCGAACGGTCCGGCTGGATCGACAAATCGTCGGGCATCGCCGCCATTCCCGTCGAGAAGGCGATGAAGATCATCGCCGGCCGCGGCGCATCGGCGTTCGATCCGCTGCCGGAAGCAGCTGGCGGCCAAAGCGGGGGCACGCCATGAGACCGATCGCGTTCGCCGCTGCATTAATCTTCCTTTCCGTAGCGCCGGCCTCGGCGGCGCTGACGCCGGCCGAACTGGGGAAGGTGGGCATCGACCTGCCAAGGAACGCACATCTGCCGCTTGGCGAGAAATTCGTCACCTCGACGAATGTCCCGATGACGCTGGGCAAGGCACTCGGCGGCAAGCCCGCCCTGCTGGTGATCGCCGACTTCACGTGCAAGACACTCTGCGGCACCGCCATCGCCATGGCGGCCGACGCGGCGGGAAAGTCCGGATTGACCCCCGGTAAGGACTTCAATTTCGTCGTGGTCGGTTTCG
The DNA here is from genome assembly GCA_051959385.1 of Rhizobiaceae bacterium. Classification (GTDB taxonomy): domain Bacteria; phylum Pseudomonadota; class Alphaproteobacteria; order Rhizobiales; family Rhizobiaceae; genus Mesorhizobium_L. The sequence continues at coordinate 1,232 of JBQCFH010000267.1, forward strand.
ATCCGCGCGACCGCCCGAGCGATGCCGCCGCGATGAAGGTGGCGCATCTCGATGACGGCCCGGTCAAGAAAAACGCCGTCTTCCTCAGCGGGCCGGCCGATGCCGAAGCGGCCGTCACCAAGGCGGTCGGCTTTTCCTATACCTACGACAAGGCGGACGACATGTTCGCGCATCCGACGGCGGCTTTCGCCATCGCGCCGGGCGGTCGCGTCGTTCAGGTCCTGACCTCCATGAGCATCACCGGCGACGCGGTGCGGCTCGCACTCGTCGCCGCCTCGCAGAACCGCATCGGGACGATCGTCGACCACATAAGGCTGCTCTGCTACGGCCTCGACCCGGCGCACGGCGTCTACAATGGCAGCGTTCTCAGATGGCTGCGGATCGGCGGCGTCGGCACCGTCGCGCTGCTCGCCCTCGGCATCGCCGGCATGGCGCTCGTCCGCCGCGAAGGGCGGGGGAGAATGGGCTGATGCGGAATTTCATCTTCTTCCCGCCCGAGGCTTCCGAGCACGCCCGCCATGTCGACTGGATCCTGTTCGGGCTGCTCGGCGTTTCCGCCGCGATCATCGGGCTGGTGGTGGCCCTGCTTCTGGTGTTCGGCATCCGCTACCGGCGAGGCTCGCGCGCGTTGCGCGGGCCATTGCCGGAATGGGTCAGCCGCGATGTCGAGATCGGCTGGACGGTCGCGACGCTCTTCGCGTTCATCTTCATCTTCTGGTACGCCGCCGCGTCCTTCCTCACGACGATCAGCGCGGCACCCAACGCACTTGAAATCCATGTCGTCGGCAAGCAATGGATGTGGAAGATCGAGCACGCCAACGGCGTGCGCGAGATCAACGAGTTGCATGCGCCGGTCGGCATTCCGGTGAAGCTGGTGATGATCTCGCAAGATGTGATCCACAGCTTCTTCCTGCCGGCGCTGCGCATAAAGCAGGACGTGCTCCCGGGGGGCTACACGTCGGAGAGCTTCACGGCCGACAAGCCGGGAACCTACAGTCTCTTCTGCGCCGAATATTGCGGGACGGATCACGCCAGGATGGGCGGCCAGCTCGTGATCATGTCCAAACCGGACTACCAGAAATGGCTGGACGCGCAGCCCGCCGCCGGCAACCTCGCCGGCAAGGGACGCCAGCTCTTCGTCCGGCTTGGCTGCGCCGGCTGCCACTTCGAGAAAGGTCACAGGCACGCGCCCGATCTCGCAGGCGTCTACGGCAGCTATGTCGAGCTTGCCGACGGACGCACCGTGCGGGCCGACGAGGCCTATCTGCGCGATTCCATCCTCCAGCCGAAGCGCGACATCGTCGCCGGCTACACGCCGATCATGCCGAGCTTCGAGGGAACGGTCTCGGAGGACCAGATTTTCGAGCTGGTCGCCTTCATCAAATCCTATGCCGGCGACGCGGAGAAGACGCAATGAGCGATGCCGTTCTGGACGACACCAGCGTGCCGCATGATGTCAGCACGTTCGACAAGGGCTATCTGGGCGACGGCCATACGCTGCGTTCGTGGCTGCTTACGACCGACCACAAGCGCATCGCCATTCTCTACGCGCTGACGCTGACGATCTTCTTCTTCATCGGCGGGGCGGCCATCACGCTGGTGCGCATCGAACTCGTGACCCCGGCGCAGGATTTCGTCTCGGCGGACGAATACAACCGCCTGTTCACGGTGCACGGCATCATCATGGTCTGGTTCTTCCTGGTGCCGTCGATTCCGGCCACGTTCGGCAATTTCCTTCTGCCGCTGATGATCGGCGCGCGCGATGTGGCCTTTCCGAAACTCAACCTGTTCTCCTGGTATCTGACGGTGATCGGCGGCGCCTTCACCGTTTACGTGCTGCTCGCGGGAGGCGTGGATACCGGCTGGACCTTCTATACGCCCTATTCCTCGATCTATTCGAACAGCCATGTCATCGCCGCGGCGGTCGCCGTCTTCGTCGCCGGCTTCGGCACGATCGCGACCGGCGTCAATTTCATCGTCACCACCCATACGATGCGCGCGCCGGGAATGACCTGGTTCCGCCTGCCTCTGTTCGTCTGGGCGATGTACACGGTCAGCGTGGTCATCGTGCTGGCGACGCCGGTGCTGGCGATGTCGCTCACCCTGATGATGGCGGAACGCTTCTTCGGCCTGCCGATCTTCAATCCGGCCGAAGGCGGCGACCCGATCCTCTTCCAGCATCTGTTCTGGTTCTACAGCCACCCGGCCGTCTACATCATGATCCTGCCGGCGATGGGGGTGGTGTCGGAGGTGATCCCGTGCTTCGCCAGGCGGCGCCTCTTCGGCTACGACTTCATGGTCTATGCGCTTGTCGCGATTTCGGTGATCGGCTTCTTCGTGTGGGGCCACCATATGTTCGTGTCGGGCGAATCGGCCTATGCGAACCTCGTCTTCTCCTTCCTGTCCTTCATCGTGGCGGTGCCGTCGGCGATCAAGGTGTTCAACTGGACGGCCACCCTCTACCGCGGCCAGATCACCTATGAAGCACCGATGCTCTATGCTTTCGGCTTCGTCGGCCTGTTCACGATGGGCGGCTTGACCGGGCTCTTCCTCGCCTCGATCCCGATCGACGTGCAGGCGACGGACACCTATTTCGTCGTGGCGCATTTCCATTACGTCATGGTGGGCGGAACGGTGTCCGCCTTCTTCGCGGCGCTGCATTTCTGGTGGCCGAAGATCACCGGCCGCATCTATCCCGAAGCGTGGGCGCGCTTCGCCGCCATCCTCATGTATTTCGGCTTCAACTTCACCTTTTTCCCGCAGTTCATCATGGGCTGGGCCGGCATGCCCCGGCGCTACGGCTCCTATCCGCCAGAGTTCCAGGTCTATCATGTGCTGTCTTCCGCCGGCGCAGTCGTGCTTGCCGCGGCCTACCTGATGCCGCTCGGCTATCTCACCTGGTCGCTGAGGTGGGGCCGGCGGGCCAGCGACAATCCGTGGGAGGCGACGGGGCTCGAATGGCAGACCTCCTCGCCGCCGCCGACGCATAATTTCGACAAGCTGCCGACGGTCGAGCGCGCGCCCTACGATTATCACCCCGAAGGCTATGTCGAGCAGGGGGAGGAGGCAGCCCGAACCGCAGAAGTGCCGCAGAAGGGCGGAGAGCAGGAATGAACGCCGTACGCATCGCCGAGGCGGAAAGGGCCGCGCTGCGCGAGCCGTGGGAAGAGATCGCGCGCCAGCGGCAGGCCGTGGAATTCGGGATGTGGGCGTTCCTGGCGAGCGAGCTTCTGTTCTTCAGCGGCCTGTTCGCCGGCTATACGGTCTACCGCTCGCTCTATCCGCAGGCCTTCTGGGAAGCCGGCGCGGATACGAGCCTGTGGTTTGGCGGAGCGAATACGGCAATCCTGCTGATATCGAGCGCGGTCATGGCGCTCGTTCCGCGCGCCGCCCGCTGGCCCGAGCTGGGGTCTTTTGCGCGCATGATGCTCTGGATCGCGGCGCTGCTCGGCATGGCGTTCCTCGTCCTCAAGGGATTCGAATACCGCGAGGACTTCCACGAGCACCTCTGGCCGGGACCCGACTTCAAGCTCCATGCGGAAGGCGCGGAACTGTTCTTCGCCTTCTATTGGGTGCTGACCTCCATCCACGCGGTCCACCTGATCGTCGGCATCGGTCTCGTCGCGCGGCTCGCCATTGCGGGCGCGCGCGATCCGCAATGGTTCGCCCGCACGCCGGCCGTACAGGCAACCGCGCTCTACTGGGGCCTGGTGGACATCATCTGGACCGTGGTCTTCGTCATCGTCTACCTGCCGGGGAGGGGAGGATGAGCGCCTTCAGGCACAGGAGGACCGAGGAGCCGCCTGCCATCGGCGAAGTCGTGCGCAGGCCGGCCTGGGTGCTGCTGGTGTTGCTCGTTGCGCTCGGCCTCAACATCGGCGCGGCGTTCGTGCCGGTTTCGCCCTTTCTCAGGACCGGCTTCCACCTGATCGTCGCCGCGCTGACGGTCGGCTTCATCGCCTTCATCTTCATGGAACTGGAGAAGAAGGGCGTGACGATCCGGCTCTTCGCGGCCGCCGGATTTGTCTGGATCGCGATCCTCTTTCTGCTGATCTTTTCAGACTACGGCGTGCGGCCGTAGTCATGATCGCGGGCCATCGAGCGCATCGGACAAGGCCGCCAGCAGCTTTTCCGGCGAATACGGCTTGCCGATGACCGGCGCGCCTTTCGCTATGTCGGCAATGCCGTTGCCGTAGCCGGTCGCGAATATGGTGGGGACGCCGCGGCCCCGCAGGATCTCCGCGACCGGAAGGATCGATTCACCGCGCACGTTGACATCCAGTATGGCGATGTCGAACTCCGTGGAGTGGGCCAGGTCCAGGCCCTTCGAAATCGTCGCGGCCGATCCCGCGATCGTCGCCCCCATCTCGACCAATATGTCTTCCAGCATGAGAGCGATCAGCGCCTCATCCTCAACGATCAGCACTCGCTTGCCGCTGAAACTGCTCATGGCCGAGGACTCCCATGTTCAGGGTGTGGCGCCTCGATACGGCAGACCAAGCCCTGAGGGAGGAATTCCATCGAAACCTCCGCGTCAAGGTCGTGAACCAGCGCAGCCTCGATCAATCGCGATCCGAAGCCCCGGTGCCGCGGCTGCTCCACCGCCGGACCGCCGGCTTCACGCCAGACGAGCCGGATGCGCGGTTTTTCGGCCGGCGCGACCTGCCAATCGATGTCGATCGTCCCGGCATCGTTGGAAAGCGCGCCGTACTTGACGGCGTTTGTGTGAAGCTCGTGCAACGCCATCGCGATCGCCAGGGCGTATCGAGGCGGAAGCAGCAGCGACGGGCCGGTTACCCTGATCCTTTGGGCCTCGGGCGTATTCGCCCGAATGGCGTCGGCGATCAGATCCTCCAGGCGGGCGCTCTCCCAACTCGTCTGGGTCAGCCGGCTGTGCGCATTCGCCAGCGCAAACAGCCGGCCCTCGAAGGCCTGCCGGGCATGGGCGGCGGACTCCGCTCCCTTGAACGTCTGTTGAGCGATCCCTTGCACGACGGCCAACGTGTTCTTGACGCGGTGGTTCAGCTCCGCGATCAGCAGATTGCGCTGCGCTTCGGCCCTCGACCGTTCGGTAATGTCGGTGTTGACGCCGATCATGCCGAGAAATTCGCCGTCAGGGGAGAAGCGCGGCCGCGCGTCGGTGCGAAGCAGGCGATATTCGTTCTCAGCGTTGCGGTAGCGTCCCTCTATGACCGCGGTCTTGCGCGCGCGAAGCGCCTCCGCCATCTGCCGCCCGATCTCGGGCGCATCGTCCGGGTGCATGGACGAGCGCCAGTCGAACCGGGGAATGTCTTCCTCTTCGACCCCCCAGAAGTCGCGCAGCATGCGGTTGAGGTGGAGACAGTGTCCTTCCGGCGTGCTCATCCAGATCATCACCGGGGCCTGCTCCGACATCAGCCGGAAGCGCTCTTCGCTCTCGCGCAGCGCATCTTCGGCATGCTTTCGATCGCTGATATCCACCGTGGCGCCGACCAGCTGAACCGGGACGCCGTTCTCATGCAAGACGGTCGCGTCCGCGAAAAGCCAGACGACCCGGCCGTCCGGGCGGACAATGCGAAACTCGAGCTCATAGGGCGCGCCTTCTTCCAGCGTATGCCGGAGAGCCTCGGCAACGTTCGCCTTGTCATCGGGATGAATGAGCGCGCTGAATCCCTCGACGGTCGGATCGAAGGTGTCGCGATCGACGCCATGGATGGGGTAGAGCGAATCCGTCCAGGAGACGAGGTTGCGGCGGATGTCCCATTCCCAAAGTCCGACCTTGCCGGTCTGGGTCGCCAGCCGAAGGCGTTCCTCGTTGCGGCGCAACGTCTCCTGCACGGCCTCCCGCTCGTTTTCGGCGCGGAGACGCTCCAGCGCGAAGCCAAGCTGCCGCGCAATGGTCACGGCCAGGCCAACCTCGTGATCGTCAAACACATGGGCCTCGCGATAGTAGGCCATGAACTTGCCGATCACCTTGCCTCTCGCGGTCAGCGGTATGAAGGCCAGGCCGACGATGTCCTCCGAACGAATTCTTTCCTTGAGCCAGTCGGGCTCGTCGGTCTTCCGGATGTCCGGAACGAAGATCGGTTGCGCATCCCGCGTTTCCGGCGTCCAGGGCGTGTGCCCGTCGACAGCTTTGCGATAGGCTTCCGACAGACCGCGCCAGGCCACGAAGCGCATCACCCCGTCCTGGTCGAAAAGCAGGATGGACGCGCGCCGGCACTTCAGCGTGTCGATGATCGCGTCGAGCGAGGCGTCGTACACTTCAGCGGACGACTTCGCCCGGTAGAGACGA
>JBQCFH010000268.1:0-9531 GCA_051959385.1 Rhizobiaceae bacterium
GGCGGCGACCTTGGCTCCCGTCCTCGCCCCCTTCAGGGGGAGAGGTGCCGAGCGAAGCGAGGCGGAGAGGGGGCAACAACCGCGTTCGTAAATAGCCCGTCTGCGCGCAGGGACGTGGCGAACAGCAATCCGATCGCGAACTACAGCCTTACCCCCCTCAACCTTAGCGCATTTCCGATGACCGACACGGACGACAGGCTCATCGCCGCCGCCGCGATCATCGGCGACAGGAGCGCGCCGAAGAAGGGATAGAGCACTCCCGCGGCAACCGGCACGCCGAGCGCGTTGTAGACGAAGGCGAAGAACAAATTCTGCTTGATATTTCGGATCGTCGCCCGCGCCAGCTTCCGCGCCCGCACAATGCCGCCGAGATCGCCCTTCACCAGCGTGATGCCGGCGCTCTCCATCGCCACATCCGCGCCGGTACCCATGGCGATGCCGACATCGGCGGCGGCGAGCGCCGGCGCGTCGTTGACGCCGTCGCCTGCCATCGCCACCTTCGCGCCGGTGGCGCGCAGTTCCTCGACGAGTTCCCTCTTGCCTTCCGGCAGGATGCCGGCGCGCACCTCGTCGATGCCGAGCCTTCCGGCCACGGCTTTTGCCGTGCGCTCGTTGTCGCCGGTCGCCATGATGATGCGCATGCCGCTTTCGTGCAGCGCCCGGATGGCCTCGGCGCCGCCCTGCTTCAACGGGTCAGCGACGGCGATGACGCCAGCGGCATGGCCGTCAATGGCCACGAACATCGCGGTCTTGCCCTCGCCGGCAAGCACATCCGCCCGCGCGGCGAGCGCCGACAACTCGATGTTCTCCATCATCGCGCGATTGCCGAGCACCACCGCCTTGCCGCCGACCGTGCCTCTCACACCCTTGCCGGTGACGGCATCGAAATCGGTCACGTCGGCAAACTGCGCACCGCGAGCTTTGGCCCCCTCGACGATCGCCTCGGCGAGCGGGTGCTCGGAGGCGCGTTCGAGGCTTGCCGCCAGCGACAGCAGTTCCTCTTCGTCCATGCCTTCAGTCACGATCACATCGGTCAGCTTCGGCTTGCCTTCGGTCAGCGTGCCGGTCTTGTCGACGATCAGCGTATCGACGCCGGCGAAGCGCTCCAGCGCCTCGGCGTCACGCACCAGAACGCCGGCCTGAGCGCCGCGCCCGGTCGCGGTCATGATCGCCATCGGGGTCGCCAGCCCGAGCGCGCACGGACAGGCGATGATCAGCACCGAGACCGCGGCGACGATGGCATGGATCAGACCTGGCGCCGGCCCGAACAGCGCCCAGCCGGCGAAGGCGAGAATGGCGACCACCACAACGGCCGGCACGAACCAGGCCGACACGCGGTCCGCCAGCCCCTGGATCGGCGCGCGGCTGCGCTGCGCCTTCGCCACCATCTCGACGATGCGCGACAGCATCGTGTCGGCGCCGACCTTCTCGGCCTTCATTACCAGCGTACCGTTGCGGTTGAGCGTGCCGCCGGTCAGCGCATCTCCTTCGGTCTTCTCGACCGGCACCGGCTCGCCGGAGATCATGGATTCGTCCACCGAGGAGCGGCCATCGGTGACCACGCCGTCGACCGGCACGCTCTCGCCCGGCCGGATTCGCAGGAGATCGCCGGCCTTGACCTCTTCCAGCGGCACATCGCGCTCCTCGCCGTTCTCGACCAGCCGCGCCGTCTTCGGAGCTAGATCGAGAAGCGCGCGGATGGCCGAGCCGGTGCGCTCGCGCGCCCGAAGCTCCAGCACCTGGCCAAGGAAGATCAGTGCGACAATGACAGCCGACGCCTCGAAATAGACCGGCACCGCGCCGCCATGGCCGCGCATCGTATGCGGGAAAATGCCGGGAAAGAACGTCGCGACGAGGCTGTAGCCATAGGCCGCGCCGACGCCGAGCGAGATCAGCGTCCACATATTGGGGCTGCGGTTGAGGATCGACTGCCAGCCCCGCTCGAAGAACGGGATCGCCGCCCACAGCACGACCGGCGTCGCCAGGACAAGCTCGATCCAGACGGAGACCCGCTCGCCGATCCAGTCGCGGAACGGCAGGCCGACCATCGGCGCCATGGCGAGCACGAAGAGCGGCGCGGCGAGCGCCGCGCTGATCCAGAAGCGCCGCGTGAAGTCGACGAGCTCGGGATTCGGCCCCTCCTCGCCGGTCGGCACGCCCATCGGCTCCAGCGCCATACCGCAGATCGGGCAGGACCCCGGCGCGTCGCGCACAATTTCGGGATGCATGGGGCAGGTGTATTGCGTCGCCTTCGGCATCGGCTCGGGCTTTGGCCGCTCGCCGAGATAGCGCTCCGGATCGGCCTCGAACTTGGCCTTGCAGCCGGCCGAGCAGAAATAGTGCCCCCTGCCCTCGTGTCGGGCGAAATGCCTTGCCGTCGCCCGGTCGACCTTCATCCCGCAGACCGGGTCGGTCGCTTCGAGGTAGGCTTCAGGATCCCTGGCGAACTTCTCCCGGCAGCCGGCGCAGCAGAAATGATAGGTGTGGCCGCCATGTTCGGCAGCGGGCTTGCCGGCATTCGGATCGACGACCATGCCGCAGACGGGATCGCGGGTGACAGCGTCTGCCGGCGCGCCATGCGCACACTGGCCGTGGTGGTGGTGAGGGGCTTGGTCGTTCATGGCCTTCAACGTCCTGAGTTGCCTAGCGTTGCCCCGGACGTAGTCATTCCAGTCACTGGAAGGTCAAGGGGGTGCGGCACCCGTCCTCGCCCCAACGGGGAGAGGATAGGGAGCCCCCGCGAGGGCAAAGCCGAGCGGTTGGGCGAACTTGGTGAGGGGGTGTTCAGCGATCCCTCGTTCGTTGCCCCCTCACCCGGCTCGCTCCGCTCGCCACCGTCTCCCCGTCGGGGAGAGGAGGATCAGAGCCTCACTCCCCCCAGGTTCGGCTCAGCACGTTCACCCAGTTGTCGCGGCAGATCTTGCGGATCGTTTCCTCGTCATAGCCGGCGGCGCGAAAAGCCTCGACCAGCTTCGGCAGGCCGGCGACATCGCCGATCGCGGCCGGGATGACCGCGCCGTCGAAATCCGAGCCGAGGCCGACGCCGTCGACGCCCAGCATTTCGATCAGGTGATCGGCATGGCGCACCATCTGCTCGAGCGGCGTGTCGGCGTTCATGCGGCCGTCCTCGCGCAGGAAGCTGGTGGCATAGTTGATGCCGGCGAGCCCACCGCTGTCGCGGATCGCGCGGAGCTGGTCGTCGGTGAGGTTGCGCGAGTGCGGCGACACCGCGTGCGCATTGGAATGGCTGGCGACCAGCGGCGCGTTGCTGAGCTTTGCCACGTCCCAGAAGCCCTTTTCGTTGAGATGCGAAAGGTCGATCAGCACCTTCAGTTCGTTGCAGGCCCTGACCAGCGCCTTGCCGGCATCGGTCAGGCCCGGGCCGGTATCGGGCGTGCTCGGGAAGCGGAACGGCACGCCATGGCCGAAAATGTTCGAGCGGCTCCAAACCGGTCCGATCGAGCGCAGGCCGGCCTGGTAGAGGATGTCGAGCATCCTGAGGTCGGCGTCGATCGGTTCCGCCCCCTCGATATGCAGCACCGCGGCCAACGCCCCCGCCTCCGCAGCGCGGTCGATATCGGCCGCGCTGCGGCAGAGCTTGACCTGCCCTTTTGACGCTTTTTCGAGCCGGAACAGTCCGGCGATCATGTCGATCGCCGCCTGCTGCGCGTCGGTCAGCGTAAGGTCGGGCGGCAGCGGGATGTCGTAACCGCTTTCCTTCATCAATTGGTCGTTGCCGGGCCCGCGCTCGATGGGCGGACAGAATACGGCGAATAGCCCGCCGGCAAAGCCGCCTTGCCGCGCCCGCGGCAGGTCGAGATGGCCCTTCTCGGTGCCTTCCAAGAACGCCTTCGTTCCGGCCGCGTGGTCGCCCTTGTGCATGAGGCGGAGAAGAACATCGTTATGTCCGTCGAAAATCGGTACTGGCTGTGTCATACGGCAATGAATAGGCAGCGGAGGAGCGGCAGGCAACAGCCGTGACACGAAACAATGAGTGACAGGAACGTCGCCATCGCGGTCGCACCGAATGGCGGGCGCAAGACCAAGGCCGACCACCCGGGGCTGCCGCTCACGCCTTCCGAGCTCGCCGCTACCGCCGCCGAATGCCTGGAGGCCGGTGCGGCGATGATCCACGTTCATGTCCGCGACGCCGACGGGCGCCATCTGCTGGACGCCGGCGCCTACCGCGCTGCTACCGACGCTATCCGCGAGGCGCTCGGCGACCGGCTCGTGATCCAGATCACCAGCGAGGCGCTCGGGCTATACAAGCCCGAACAGCAGATGCAGGTCGTCAGGGAAACCAGGCCGGAGGCGGTGTCGCTGGCGCTGCGCGAATATCTCGGCGAAGGCGGCGACGAAAAGAGATTTGCCGACTTCCTTGCCTGGCTGGCGCGCGAGAATGTGATGCCGCAGATCATCCTCTACGATGCCGAGGATGCGCGGCGGTTGGATGCCCTGCGCCGCTCAGGCGCCCTGCCCTGGGAGGACGTGCCGGTGCTCTATGTGCTCGGCCGCTATACCAAGACGCAGCAGTCGGCGCCCGCCGACCTGCTGCCCTTCCTCGCGCCGGGCGAGCCGCGCTTCGGCCCCTGGATGGTCTGCGCCTTCGGCCGCGACGAGACGGCCTGCGTTTCGACGGCCGCCCTGCTCGGCGGCCATGTGCGCGTCGGCTTCGAGAACAATCTTCTGTTGCCGGACAGCTCGACGGCGGCTTCCAACGCAGAACTGGTGAGCGCGGTGACGGCAATCCTCGTCGCGGCCGGACGTCGGATGATGACAGCGGACGAGTTGCGCAAGGCGTGGCTTGGTTCGTGACGCCGCCCACAAGACCCGACCAGCTCGGGCGGACGTCAACGTTGCCCCTCATCCCCTGCCGGACCTTCTCCCCGTAATAACAGGGAGAAGGAGGACGGCCGCGGCGTCAACGCCCCCTCTCACCGTCCTCACGGGGAGAGGGTAAGGGTGAGGGGCAATCGAAACGAACTTTGAATCTACTTCACAGCGCCGGTCGACAAGCCCTTGACGATATAGCGTTCGAGCAGGACGCCGACGACCACGAGCGGCGCAATCGCTGCGGCGGCGAGCGCCGCCATTGACCACCAGTTGATGCCCTGCGAGCCGGTCTGGCTGGCGACCATGACCGGCAATGTCTTGGCGTCGGTCGCGGTCAGAAGGGCGGCGAAGAAATATTCGTTCCAGGCCAGCACGAGGGACAGGATGAACGCCGCGACGATGCCGGGCAGCGCGATCGGCAGGATGATGCGCAGGAAAGCGCCCCAGACCGACAGTCCGTCGACCAGCGCCGCCTCGTCGAGCTCCACGGGGATCGAGTTGAACTGGTCCCGCATGATCCAGATCACGATCGGCAGCACCGTCAGCGTATAGAGCACGATCAGGCCGATGCGCGTGTCGAGCAGCGCCAGGTCCTTGTAGAGCACGAGGAAGGGCAGCGCGAGCACCACAGGGGGCAGGATCAGCTGCGAGATGAAGAAGAAGAGGATGTCGTCGTTGCGCATGAAGCCGAAGCGGTACTTGAAACGGCTGAGGCCGTAGGCGGCGAGCGAGCCGAGCACGACGGCGAGCAGCGACGCGCCGACCGAGGTGATGATGCTGTTCTCGAAGCGGCTGATGAACTCGGTGCGCGGCGTCGATATTTCGAAGATCGTATCCGGCGACAGGCCGAGCGAGCGCCATCCCTTCCAGTTCGGCATGAAATCGATGAAGGGGATGATGTGGCCCTGCGTCACGTCCACCGCCGATTTGAAGGAAGTGGTCACCGTCCAGTAAATCGGAAACAGGCAGATGAAAGTCCACAGGAGAAGCGCGCCGTAGACGAGCACGCGGCCCGCGATATGGCGGGCGCGCCCGCTCGTTTCGGCGGGGGGAGCTTTGGTAGCTTCGCCGGTGCTCAGGCGGGCTTCCACGTGCCGCTCCTCCCTTGGATACTCTCCAGGATGTTCTGGATTCCACCCCCCTCTGACCTGCCGGCCATCTCCCCCTCAAGGGGGCAGATCGGATTGCGCTTGCGGCCCCGCATCCATCGCCGGTCTCGACGAGGGGCAAGGCACTCGCGGTTAGTCGATCTGCCCCCTTGAGGGGGAGATGGCCGGCAGACCAGAGCGGGGTGAGAGACATCGAGCATTTAATAGTTAGCCCTAATCGTTGATGCTTCGCGTCCAGCGCCGCGTGACGCGGAGCAATACCGTGAGGAAAATGATGATCAGCACCAGGTAGAACATGGCGAGCGCGGTGCCGTAGCCGACATTCGAGCGGTCGCGATAGACGCGGTAGATGAAGCTCGACACCGTGTCGGTCGCGCCGCCCGGTCCGCCCGAGGTCACGTTGATGACGATGTCGGCGAGCTTCAGCTTGAAGATGATGCGGATGAGGACGGCGGTGACCGAAACCGGCAGCATCATCGGGAAGGTCACGCGCCAGAAGGCCTGCCAGCCGTTGGCGCCGTCAACTTTCGCCGCCTCGGTGACTTCCTTCGGCATCGCCTGCAGGCCGGCGAGGAGAAGGATCATGATGAAGGGAATGGAGACCCAGGCGTCCATCGCCTCGATGGCGATGCGCGCCGTCCACGGCTGGGCGAAGAAGGCCGGCGTATGCCAGCCGAGATCGCGCGCCAGCCTTGCCGCCGGCCCGAAGCGGTATTCCATGAGCGACTTGCCGATCATCCAGCTCACCGCCACGGGGCTCAGCATGAACGGCAACAGGAAGGCGACGCGGAAGAACTTGCGCGCGCGGATCTCGGCATTGAGGAGCAGCGCCAAGCCGAAGGCGATCGCGTATTCGACGATTACCGCCGCGAGGTAAAAGACCATGTTGGCGAGCGCGTTCCAGTAATAAGTGTCATGGAACATCGCCACGAAATTGTGGAAGCCGTTGAAATGTGGCCCTTCGGCGGAAGAAAGGTTCCAGTCGAGCGAGGCGATATAGAAGCCGAAGAGCGTCGGGAAGATGGCCACCGCGGCCGTGAAAAGAGCGGCCGGCAGGACGAAGAGCGCCCGCTGGCCGATATAGCCGCGCGTGATGACCTGCCATGCGCCGAGCACGACGGCCCAGAGGAGATAGGCGTAGAGCAGCGGCCGCCAGTTCGGAAACCCGATCGGCACGATTTCGGCCGCATCGAGCACTTGCAGGAGCGCAACGACCACGAGAACGAGCGAGGCGGCCGCCAGCAGCACATGGCCGAAAAGTTTGCGGCCGGGCGCAATCGGGTCGGCAATGACGATTTCCGTCGGACCGGACGGAGCGGGCTGGATCATGGCGCCGTGCTCGTGAAATCTGCGGGATGAAAAACGTCCGGCGGGCGCAAGCGCTCCCGCCGGACGGGATGATTGCCGTCCATGGGCAAGACGGCTTGGCTCTACATGCCGAGCGCGGCCTTGTAGAGCTTGATCTGGCTGTCGCGCCCGAGCTGGTCCGTCAGCTTTTCCCATGCCGCGGCGATCTGATCCGCGCCCTCCTGCGCTCCTAGCTTGCCGGCGAAGATATTCGCAAGAATGTCCTCGGCGGTCGAATAGTACTGGAAGATGCCCGGAATGCGAGGCTCGATCGCGCCGTTTGGATGGTTGTACGAATTGAACTGCGAATTCAGATAGGCGGTGATGTAGTCCTTGTCGTAGCCGGCGGCGACCCATTCGTCGATGTGGTGCTGGCTGTTGCGGTAGCACTGGAAGCCGGACGGGTAGGCCGACATCCAGAGCGCGATGTCCTTGCCGCCGAGATGCGCGGCCGCGCTCCACGCCGCCTTCTTTTTCTTCTCGTCGCCGTCCACCTTCTTCATCACGTAGACGCCCCAGCCGAGATAGGCGAGGTTCGGCGCGTAGTTCGGCCCGCTAGAGAGCTTTTCCCACTTTCCGGTCTTGGAATTGTAGACATCGTCCGAACCGGGAAGGATGGAGAAGCTGCAGACGTCGCCGACGACCGAGCTGTCGCTGGTCTTCGCCGCCGCGCCCACGTCGCCCCACCACACGACCATGGAGCCGGTGCCGCCGAGGAACTCGGCGAAGCCGGTCTCGTTGGGATCGGCGTTGATCTGGTTCGGCGGCTCCGACGGCAGCGCGTCGATGACATCCTGGATGGCGCGCACCCAGGCCGGATTGTTGATGCGCGGCTTCATCGTGTCGACATCGAACAGCCAGGCCTTGTCGTCCGGATGCTTGGCGTAGGCGGAGGCGCGGCTGCCGAGGAAGTAGAAGCCGAAGCCGCCCCACGGCTTGGGCGCATCGAGATAGCCGTAGGCGTCCTGGCCCTTGATCTGCTTGCCCTTCAGGAACTTGGTGACCGCCTGCACCTGCTGCCAGGTCTTCGGCACGCCCCATTCGCCGCTGTTGCCCGCATCCTTCCACGCCTTGGCGAGGTCGGCGTCGGAGAAATAGTCGGTACGGTAGTTGAAATTGTGCGTGTCGCCGTCGATGGAGATGCGATAGAGCTTGCCGTCCCAGGTGCCGACCGGCGCCTTCAGATAATTGACGTAGTCATCCATGTCGATGAGGTTCTTGACCCAGTCCGGCATCTCGGAGGTCAGACCCCTGCCGCATACGTCGCCCTCGAACGGTGCGCCCATCTCCAGTACGTCCCAGTCGATCGTCCCGGTGGAGATGGCCTGCTGCAGGCGCGCGTTGTAGTCGGCCTGCGCCAAGTCGATCCAATTGATCTTGGCGCCGGTATATTCCTCCCAGGGATGCAGGAAGCCGCGGAACAGGAAGTTGTGCGTGTTCTGGTTGTTGAGGCCCATGAAGGTGAGCTCGACGCCCTTCAGTTCGCCTTCCTTGACCGTCTGCTTGGTGCCGCCGAGGCAGAGCTCGCCGACCTTGCGGTAGTCCGCGTCCGTCGGCTGGCCCTTGCCGACGCCCGGTATCTGCAGGATCTGCTTGCGCAGTTCCGTGTTGAGTTCGCCCGCGGCCGAAGCCGGCCCGGTGAAGGCGCCGAGACCGGCGCCGTCAAACGCGGCAAGCGCGCCGATGCCGGCCGCACCTTTCAAGAGCGCGCGGCGGCTTGCCTGGGCCGCCATGATGCGGTTGTAGACGTCTAGCTTCACGGTAGATCCTCCCTGTTTCGGTTGTCGCTGGTTCTTTAGCGGCGCACGTCGGCGCCGACCTGGTCTGGTCGTGGATTTGTTGGGATGCGGGGCGGCAGGCGCCCGAAGCCGGATTGTCCACCTCCTGGGGTAACTGCACGGCCGTCGAAGGTTGCCGATGGTAGGGAGCAATTCGTGCGGAAGTCAACAACAACTCCCATCATTGGCAACGCGGCCCTTGGGCCCCCTTGTCGCAAAGTCGAAGGATAGGAACCTTTCGACAGCGCACATGGATTGCCCCCCTCTCCGCCTCGCTGCGCTCGGCACCTCTCCCCCACTTCGTGGGGGAGAGGACGGGAGCCGAGCTGGCCGCCCGTCCCCCCCCCCGTCCGGGGGGAGCGTTGCCGAGCGAAGCTAGGCGGAGAGGGGATGCGCCATAAAGACAGGTTTGGATGAGTGGTGGCGAAAGGTCGAAACGTGCCTCACCCAGCCTTCGTCTTCCC
>JBQCFH010000269.1:0-2649 GCA_051959385.1 Rhizobiaceae bacterium
CATCGCGGCGCCGGCCTCGGCGGCGGCAATGACGAGCGCGAGCAGACGCTGAACCAGCTGCTCGTCGAAATGGACGGCTTCGAGGCGAACGAGGGCATCATCCTGATCGCCGCGACCAACCGGCCCGACGTGCTCGACCCGGCGCTTCTGCGCCCCGGCCGCTTCGACCGGCAGGTCGTGGTGCCCAACCCGGACATCACCGGCCGCGAGAAGATCCTCAAGGTCCATGTGCGCAACGTGCCGCTCGCGCCGAATGTCGATCTCAAGGTGATCGCGCGCGGCACGCCGGGCTTCTCCGGCGCCGACCTCGCCAACCTCGTCAACGAGGCGGCGCTGATGGCGGCGCGCCGCAACAAGCGGCTCGTCACCATGGCGGAGTTCGAGGACGCCAAGGACAAGGTCATGATGGGCGCCGAGCGCCGCTCGACCGCGATGACCCAGGCCGAGAAGGAACTGACCGCCTATCACGAGGCCGGCCACGCCATCCTGGCGCTCAACGTGCCCTCGGCCGACCCGCTGCACAAGGCGACCATCATCCCGCGCGGCCGCGCGCTCGGCATGGTCATGCAGCTGCCGGAAGGCGACCGCTACTCGATGAGCTACAAATACATGATCTCGCGCCTTGCGATCATGATGGGCGGCCGCGTCGCCGAGGAAATCAAGTTCGGCAAGGAGAACATCACCTCGGGCGCCGCCTCCGACATCGACCAGGCGACCAAGCTGGCGCGGGCGATGGTGACCCGCTGGGGCTTCTCCGACAAGCTCGGCCAGGTGGCCTATGGCGAGAACCAGGACGAGGTGTTCCTCGGCCATTCCGTGACGCGCCAACAGAACATCTCGGAAGAGACGGCGCAGATCATCGATGACGAGGTGCGCCGCCTCACCGACGAGGCCTATCAGACGGCTCGGCAGATCCTGACCAAGAAACGGAAGGACTGGATCGCGCTCGCCGAAGGCCTGCTCGAATACGAGACGCTTTCGGGCGAGGAGATCAAGCAGCTGCTCGCAGGGCAGAAGCCGTCGCGCGACCAGGGCGACGACACGCCGACTTCCCGAGGCTCCGCGGTGCCGAAGGCCGGCGCGCGCAAGGAGCCCAAGAAGAAGGGCGGCGAGGAACCCGGCATGGAGCCGCAGCCGCAGGGGTGAGACGCCGGTTTGCCGAAGGCAAACTTATCATGCCGGTGGCATGATGAGAGGCGTCGAACGCCCGGGAGCTGCCGGAGGCAGCGGGCCCCGGGCAGGGGCTGCGGGCTCATAGACGCCGTCGAAGAGTTTCGGCGGCGTTTTTGTTTGGCATCTGCCTCTCGTCATGGTTGAGGCCCTCCCCCCTCTCCGCCTCGCTTCGCTCGGCACCTCTCCCCCTGAAGGGGTAGAGGACGGGTGCCGAGCGCGCCGCCCGTCCTCTCCCTCACGAAGTGGGGGAGAGGTGCCGAGCGCAGCGAGGCGGAGAGGGGGCAGCGTGACGCGAATGGCTCGACAGGCGACTATTAAGCTGCGACTGTGAAGTGCCTCTCACGCCCTGCGTCCCGCAGGCCGCGGATCGATCGGCGTCCGGCCGCGGAAGCCGACGGCGTCCTCGATCGCCTTGGCCACCGCCAAAAGCTTCGCCTCGCCGCGCGGCGGGCCGATCAGCTGGATGCCGACCGGCATGCCCGACCGGGTGAAGCCGGCGGGCAATGACAGCGCCGGCAGGGCGGTCGTGGTGGCGAGGAAGGAAAAGCGCAGCCAGTCGATATAGTCGGCGACCGGCTTGCCGGCGACTTCGGACGGATATTCCTGCTCGACCGGGGTCGGCTCCAGCCCGACGACCGCGCAGGCGAGCACGTCGTAGGTTTCGAGGAAGATGCGCATCCGGTCGTAGAGCGCGGAGCGGGTGTTCTGCGCGTCATAGATGCGCGACGGCGTCAGCGTCTCGCCGAGGCCGATATTCTCGGCGAGCGTGCGCTTGAAATGCCTGCGCACATGCTCCGGCGAACGGCCGGTGCCGGCGCCCCAGACCATGGCGCGGAGCGTCACATAGGTTTCGTAGAGGCCGGAGAGGTCGGGACAGGCCTCCTCGACGGTCGCGCCGTTCCTCTCGGCCTTGGCGAGCGCCGAGCGCATCACCTCCTCGATCTCCGTCTCGACGGGAGCAAGCCCGCCCTGGTCGGGCGCATAGGCGATGCGCACCTTCGGCGTGGCGCGGCGGACCGCCTCCTGGAAGGGCTCGCGCGGGGCCTCCAGCGACAGCATCTGGCGCGGATCGAAGCCGGCCATGGCGTCGAGGAAAAGCGCCGTGTCCATCACCGTGCGCGCCATCGGCCCCTGCACGCTTTCCGTCGAAAAGGCGTTGGTCGGGTTGGCGCCGCCGGCGCGGCCGGGCGTCGGGCGCAGGCCGACCACGCCGCAATAGGCGGCCGGCGTGCGCAGCGAACCGGCAAGATCGGAGCCGTGGCTGAGCCACGTCTCGCCGGTGGCGAGCGCCACCGCCGCGCCGCCCGACGAGCCGCCGGCGCTCTTGCGCGTATCCCAGGGATTGCGCGTCATGCCGAAGACGGCGTTGAAGGTGTTGGCGCCGGCCCCCATTTCCGGCGTGTTGGTCTTGCCGACGACGATGCCGCCGCGCGCCTCCAGCTTCTCCACCAGCGGATCGCTCGCCTCGGGCACGAA
>JBQCFH010000270.1:0-6826 GCA_051959385.1 Rhizobiaceae bacterium
GTCGCGCAGCGCGCGCACGCCGGGAAAGCTCTTGGACACGCCGGAGAGGGTGAGGATGGGTTCAGGCACGAATTCTCAACGAAGCTTTGCGTGACCGGGAAGGCGGTGCTGCCCCTCACTGCCCTGCCGGGCATCTCTCCCCGTGAACGGGGAGAGAGACGCCGGCCGCAACGATTTCGCCACTCATCAACCTCGGCGATTGGCGAAAGCCGGGATACGGGTAGCCTTCTCCCCGTTTACGGGGAGAAGGTGCCGGCAGGCGGATGAGGGGCCGCGCCGATGCGCGACATGGATCAGAATATCTTCGCGTATTCCTCGACATTCGACTTGTCGAAGACGAAGGGCTCGCCCATGACGCATTCGCCGTCCTTGCCGACGGTAGTCTCGCCCTTCTTGCCCATCGACAGCTTCGAGCCTTCCGTCGTCGGCTTGCCGGAGAGGATGTCGTTCATGATGTAGGTCGAGGACTAGCCGTAATCGACCGGGTTCCAGATGGCGAAGGTATCGCAGGCGCCCTTCAGCACGTAGTCCTTCATCTCGGAAGGCAGGCCGAGGCCGGTGATATAGACCTTGCCGATAAGGCCGCCGTCGACGATCGCCTTGGCGCCGGCGCGGATGCCGATCGTGGTCGGTGAGATCACGCCCTTGAGGTTCGGATGCGCCTTCACCAGGCCCTGCATCTCGCGGTAGCTCTTGTCGTCCTGGTCGTCGCCGTAGACGGTCGCGACCAGCGGCATGTCCTTGTATTTCGGGTCCTTCCATTCCTCCTTCATGGCCGCGATCCATGCGTTCTGGTTGGTCATGGTGGAGGCGGCGGAGAGGATGGCGACCTGGCCCTTGTAGTTCAGCGTCTTGCCGATCATCTGCACCTGCTTGGCGCCGATCAGCGGCGTCGAGGAAGCGGAGAGGTGGACGATGCGGCCCTCCGGCGCGATGGCCGAATCGAAGCTCATCACCTTGATGCCGCGCTGCATGGCCTTCTTTCCGACCGGCACCAGCGCGTTGGCGTCGTTGGCCGAAACGATGATGCCGTCGACATGCTGCGCGATCTGCGCGTCGATGACGGCGATCTGGTCCTCCGCCGTCGGCTTCGCCGAAGCGGTGTAGATGATTTCTATGCCGCCGATCTCGCCCGCGGCCTTCTTGGCGCCGTTGGCGCAGGCGTCGAAATAGCTGTTGCCGAGGTTCTTGACGATCATGGCGATGCGCTTGTCGGCGGCCAAGGCCCGTTTCGTCAGGACGGCCGGCGCGGCGGCGGCGAATGTCGCCCCGGCGCCGAGCTTGAGCACGGTACGGCGTGTGGTCTTCATGGCAAATCCTCCCTGCCAATGCCTCTTTCACGGAACCGGCGGGTCCGGCCCGTCCGCCCGAGCGGCGGTGCGATGCCGCCGCAGGCATCCAGTCCGGCGGCGATCGTCGCGAGCAAACTAGCACCAATCGCGACGGCGGCAACATGCCCGCGATGCAATTTGCGGCTGGAGGATTGCGGATGGAGGAAATCAGGAAGACGGCCTATGCCCAGCCGCGGAGGATCCGCACCTCCCGACAAGGGAGGGGTCGATTAGGGTTCACCCTGCGGTGAGCCGTCCATAGGACCACTAAGCCGAGCGGGCCGGACTATCCGTCGCCTCGAGGCGCTGGTCCCTGACCCAGTCGGCCGCCGCGACGATGCCGCCGAGCGGAAAGACATGCACCTTTTCGATCAGGCTCTCGGGATGGCTGGCGAGATGATTGGCGACGCCGGAAAGCACCTCCGCCGGCGCATAGGGCACCATCAGCTTGGTCAGGTCCATGGCGCGCTTGCGCAGCACCTGGATCGAGGGGCCGACGCCGCAGGCGAGCGCGAACTTGATGAGGGTCTGCAGCTTGGTCGGCCCGGCGACGCCGAGATGGATGGGCAGCGAGATGCCGGCGACGCGGATGCGCTCCGACCATTCGATCGCCGGCCGCGCATCGAACATGAATTGCGTGATAATGGCCATGTTCGTGCCGGTCCGCCGCGCATAGTCCTGCTTCCATCGGAGCGCGGCGTCGACATTGCGGGTCGAACCGTCGCCGTCGATGTCGCGGCTACCTTCAGGATGGCCGGCGACATGCAGGCGGCGGAAGCCGTATTTCTCGAAAAGGCCGGTATCGAGGAGCCGCATGGAACTGTCGAATTCGCCGCGCGGTTCAGGCAGCCCGCCGGCCAGCACGAGCGCCTGGTCGACCCCGGCCTCGTCCCGGTAGCGGCGAAGCTGTTCCTCCAGCACGGCGCGGCTTTCGATCGAGCGCGCCGGGAAATGCGGCATCACCTCGAAGCCCTCAGCACGCAGACGCTTCGCCGTCGCGACCATGTCGCCGATGGGCGTGCCGTCGATATTGGCGATGTAGATGCGCGTGCCGGCGGGCAGGAGATCGGGGAAGCTCGGCACCTTGGCCGCGGTGCGCGGCATGACCTCGATGGAGAAGCCGCCGAGGATCGTCGCAAGGCCGCCATCCGGCTCTCCGGCCGGGCTCTTTGAACGGCTTGGAAAGTCCAGGATACCCATGCCGACCTCCTCCATTCCTGTTTCAGATGTATACATTCTGCCGCCGATTTCCAGCAGGGAGAGTTCACAATCGGCCCATGCCGGGGATATGACCGGCTAATTCGAGGGAGTGTGAATACATTTCCGACGTGAACTGGTCTTGGTGCGACGTGTGGTGCATACATTCCGGGCCGTCTCGCACGTCTGCGACGCAGGCGAAGCGATGCGAGCACGATGAAGATCGGGGGCGGGAATTCGGCGGGAGGGAACGCCGAACGAAGCGCCTGGATGGCTATTGCTTCGCCAGGTCGTCCGCCTGCGCCAGGCGGGCGGCCAGCACCGAGCGCACGAGCGTCCGCAGATCAGCCTCGTCCGGATCGACGCTCTTGCCCGCCCGGCCCATACGCTCCTGGATTTCGGCCGTCTCCGCGGCGATCCCGCCTCTCAGGCCCAGCGCATTTAGCGTGGCGGCGCTTTCGCGCATTTCGGCGGCACGGCGCGCGCCGTGGCGGAGCGTGCGCTCGAACTGGTAGGGCGCCGTCTTCGGAAGGTCGAGGCCCGGATAGCTCGACGAGAGCGATGCAAGGATCTCCTCGAAGCAGCCGGAGGCTTCCGCCGCGAGCAGCGCCTCGACCGTGATCGCCTCCAGCCCTTTGACAAAGACGGAGCGCACCATCTTGATCGCCGCCGCAGCGCCCGGCCTGTCACCGACCACGCGGCCGTTGAAGCCGAGCGCGGCAATTTCCCTGGAGAGAGCCTCCGCCTGTTCGCCGGCGAGCAGCACCGGCGTCCGGTGTCCGCGCGGATGCACCGGCGCCATCACCGCCATGTCGAGATAGGCAGCGCCGGCCGTCCCTACTTCCTCGGCGGTCTGCCGCTTGCGGCCGGGCGACACCGAATTGAGATCGATGACGACCTGCCCCTGCACCAGATGCGGCAGCAGCGAACGGGCGGCGATCAGGCTCTGGTCGGCGGTGACGGCGCTGATGATCCAGTCGGCGTCGCGCAAGCCGGCCGGCGACTCGGCTATCGTGACATTGCGGCCGCGCATCGCATCGCGCATCGCCTCGGCGCGACCGGCATCATCGAGCAGGATGTCATAGGCCGAAAAGGCGAGGCCCTCGCCGGCAAGGCTGTCGCAAAACGCCCGCGCGGCCTCGCCAAAGCCCAAAAATCCAATGCGCATCGTGAACCTCTTTGCAGTATCAATGCGACAGCTTCAACGTTCGAGCCGTCAGCCACTATGGTGCGTCCTTCGAGGCTCGCTTCGCGAGCACCTCAGGATGAGGGAGGTTTTGTGCCAGCCTGCCTCATAGTGACATGCGAGCGAAGCAAGCCTTTCAAGCTTGGGAGACGGGCGCCAACCTCCCTCATCCTGAGGTGCGAGCCCGAAGGGCGAGCCTCGAAGGACGCACCGCGGCTTGGCCTCACCGCCCAAAGACCACGCCATCGAACAGCTTGCGCGCCGTCCTGAGGATCGCCGCCTTCAGAAGATTGCCGCCCTCGTCGAGCGTGGCGACCACGGTCATCTCACCGGTCGGATGCTCGATGGATAGCGATTTCTCGCTGCCTCCCGGCTGTACCGCAAGCTCCGCCGCCGGGCCTTCCGGCAGCAAGCAGGCGGTGGCGACCGACACCGCGCCAAGCACGCCGATGGCGTCGTGGCAGCGGTGCGGGATGAAGGTGCGCGTCGCGATGGTCCCGCCGTTGCGCGCTTTCGAGACCATCGTCATCTTGGGCACGGATTTGTCCGACACATCGCCGAGATTCATCAGCGGTCCGGCTTTCAGGCGGATCGCTTCCAGCCTCCCGCGCAGCGCATCGTTCGCTTCCAGCTCGGCCGGCGTTTCGGTGCCCTCGATGCCCATGTCGGCGGCGGCGAGCACTACGCAGGGCATGCCGTTGTCGATCAGCGTGCAGCGGACGCCGTTGATCGCGTCAACGGCGTTGCCGGTCGGCAGAAGCGCGCCGCAGGTGGAGCCCGCCGTATCCTCGAAGACGATCGGCACGGGGGCGGCCGTGCCCGGGACGCCGTCGATGCGGGCCTCGCCGTCATAGGCGACGCGGCCGCCGGGCGTGCGGATCGTCGCCACCGCCGTCTGGCCGGTATTCTCCATGAAGATGCGCACTTCGGTCGCGCCGTCCTCGGCCGGCACGAGGCCGCGCTCGATGGCGAAGGGCCCGACGCCGGCCAGGATATTGCCGCAATTCTGACTGTCGGTCACGATCGGCCGGTCGACGAAGACCTGCAGGAACAGATAGTCGACGTGGATGCCGGGCCGCTCCGATCGGCGCACTACGGCGACCTTGGAGGTCAGCGGGTTGGCGCCGCCCATGCCGTCGATCTGGCGGACATCCGGGGAGCCCATGGCGGCAAGCAGGAACGCGTCGCGTTCGGCCGTGTCGGCGGGCAGGTCCTCGGCCAGGAAATAGCCGCCCTTCGAGGTCCCGCCCCGCATCCACATGCAGCGGACGCCGTCAGCCATGGCGTCCGTCCAGCGCAATCGCACCAGGATTGAGGAAAGAAACTGAGCCCCTTCGCACCCCCCTCTGTCCTGCCGGACATCTCCCCCTCAAGGGGGGAGATTGAGCCGGCTGCTTTGCCGGAGCCTCTTCTGCATGGTTGCCGATTGGCGGAGGTGATGACGAAAGCTGATCTCCCCCCTTGAGGGGGAGATGTCCGGCAGGACAGAGGGGGGCAACGTGGAGCACCGAATTTCCCATCCTATTCTCGGGCCGGCGGCCTCAAATATACTTCAGCCCCTTGGCCGCCAGCTTCTCGCGCATGCCGTAGAGGTCGAGGCCCAATTCGCCGGCGGCGAGGCGCTTGCGCTTGTCGGCCTCGTTGGCGATGCGGGCTTCGGCCTTCTTCAGGACCTCGGCGGCCTCCTCGCGCCTGACCACGCACACGCCGTCGTCGTCGGCGACGATCACATCGCCCGGCCGCACATGCGCGCCGGCGCAGACGATCGGCACGTTGACGGAACCCAGCGTCTCCTTGACCGTGCCCTGCGCATGCACCGCCTTCGACCAGACGGGAAACTTCATCTTCGTCAAATCGGCCACGTCGCGCACGCCGGCATCGATCACCAGCCCTCGGCAGCCGCGAACCTGCGCTGAGGTGGCGAGCAGATCGCCAAAATAGCCGTCGGTCGAGTGGCTGGTGGGCGCGAGCACGAGAATGTCGCCGTCCTTCAACTGCTCGATCGCCACATGCAGCATCCAGTTGTCGCCGGGTGGCGCCGAGATCGTCACGGCCGAGCCGGCGGTCGCCGCGCCCCTGTAGATCGGCCTCATAGTGTGCGCCATCAAGCCGATGCGCCCCTGCGCCTCGTGCACCGTAGCCACGCCGCATTCGCCGAGCCGCCGGATGATCTCCGCGTCAGCCCGCTCGATATTCTGAACGACGATGCCCGACATCAGAGTTCATCCACCGTGCGAGGGAAAACCGACTGGACGCCTTCGGCATGAGTTGCCGGACGTCCGCCAGACTGGCCGCCCGAATTGCGCTGGAAATGATTGCCGCGGTTCTCGGCGACATTGGTGTAATAGTGCCAGAGGTGCTGCTGCCCCTCCATGCATTCGATCGCGGCGCGCTTCTTGTCCCAGACCTCGGAAATGTCGAGGAAGACATCCGGCTTCCAGCCCATTTGCTCGGTCTGGTGCGGCTCGAAGAGATAGAGCTGCGGCGCGCCGAGCACCTTCTGGCCGGGATTGTGACCCCAGGCCTGCGCCACCATGCGGCATTCGAGCGCCACCTGCGTCGCGTACATATGATCGGTGTTATAGGGATCGTAATGCGAGTGGCTGAGCATGAAGGAAGGCTGAACCGCGCGGATCACGTCGACCAGCCGGAACTTTGCCGCGCGGTCCATCTCCAGCGGATAGTCGCCGAGGTCGAAGAACTGGATGTCATGCACGTCCAGCGCCTTCGCCGCCGCCTCGGCCTCCTTGCGGCGCGCCGCCTTCACCTTTTCGAGCGTCATGCCCTGCTGCTTCCACAGCTTGGCGCTTTCGCCGCGCTCGCCGAAGGAAAGGCAGACCACGGTCACCTCGTAACCCTTCTTCTGGTGCAGCGCGATGGCGCCGCCGCAGCGCCAGACGAAATCGGCCGCATGCGCGCTGATGACGAGTGCCGTTTTCGGCATGAATTTCTCCCTCCCCGTCCCTTATTTCCTCACCGGCGGCGTTCCGTGCGTATGGAACGTCTCGATGGTCTTGAGGCCCCAGGCCTGGCCCTTCTTCCGCTCGGCCTCCGTCCAGGTGACCGTCGGCCAGTCGGGCCTCAGCACCAGCCGCGCGCCGGCATTGGCGAC
>JBQCFH010000271.1:0-16565 GCA_051959385.1 Rhizobiaceae bacterium
TTCGATCACCAAGTATCTCGACTGGCTGAAGAAATACGCGCCGGCCGAAGCCCAGGGCATGACCTTCTCCGAGGCCGGCCCGGTTCCGGCGCAGGGCAACATCGCCCAGCAGATCTTCTGGTACACGGCCTTCACCGCCGATATGGTCAAGAAGGGCCTGCCGGTCGTGAACGAGGACGGCACGCCGAAATGGCGCATGGCGCCCTCCCCGCACGGCTCCTACTGGAAGGACGGCATGAAGCTCGGCTACCAGGACGCCGGCTCGTGGACGCTGATGAAATCGACGCCGACGGACCGCGCCAAGGCCGCGTGGCTCTACGCGCAGTTCGTCGTGTCGAAGACGGTGGACGTGAAGAAGAGCCATGTCGGGCTGACGTTCATCCGCGACTCCACCATCCACGACAAGAGCTTCACCAAGCGGGCGCCGGAACTCGGCGGGCTGATCGAGTTCTACCGCTCGCCGGCGCGCGTGCAGTGGACCCCGACCGGCACCAACGTGCCGGACTACCCGAAGCTGGCGCAGCTCTGGTGGCAGAACATCGGCGATGCGGCGTCGGGCGCGAAGACCCCGCAGGAGGCGATGGACTCGCTCTGCGCCGCCCAGGAAAGCGTGCTTTCCCGTCTTGAGCGGGCCGGCGTGCAGGGCGATATCGGGCCGAAGCTCGCCGAGGAGCAGGACCTTGCCTACTGGAACAAGGACGCGGTATCGAAGGGCAATCTCGCGCCGCAGCTCAAGCTCGACAACGAAAAGGAAAAGCCGATCACCGTCGACTACGACCAGCTGGTGAAGAGCTGGAACGAGTAGTCGCGAACCGGGCCGGGGCCGCGCGCCCCGGCCTTCATCTCTTCGCGCGACGATGGACGCTTTCGAGCAGGATCAGCGCGAGCCCGAGAAACAGCACGATGCCGGCCCAGCCCGCCGCCGGCGCTAGAACAGGCAGGGCCAGCCCGGCCATCGCAAGCCATACGGCGATGGCAAGCGCGAAATTGCCGTCGTCGACGAACAGCCCCCAGACTTCGCGCAATATCGTCTTCGTCCAGTTCATTGCTTTCGCCTAGGCTCCCGTTCCAGCTTCTGCCCGTCCGTCGCGCCGGGCGAGGCCGACGGCCAGCAGCGCGACGGCCAGGAACGCCGCGACGAGCCCAAGGATCGACCAGTCGGCGCCCGGCCAGTCGATGCCGATGCCCTCGCCGAACCAGAAGGCGCCAAAGGCGGAGAGGAGCACGCCCACCGCGAATTTCAACGTGTTCTCCGGAATGGCGGCCAGCGGCCGGTGCACGACGACCCCGAGCAGGGCCACGATCAACAGCGCGGCCAGCGCGCCGATGCTGGCCGGGATGAGCAGCCCCTTGCCGCCGGCGCCGACGGCGACGACGATGAAGACGACCTCGATGCCTTCGAGCATGGTAATCTTGAAGGCGGTGGCGATCGCAATCCTGTCCCAGTGCCCGCCGGCCCCGAGCTTCCGCAAGAGCTCGGTCCTGGCCGTGAACGTCGCGGCCTCGTCGTGCAGCGGGATGATGCCGGCGGCGCGCAGGATCGCCTTGCGCAGCCAGCGCATGCCGAAGAGCAGAAGCAGCGCGCCGACGCCGGTCTGGACAGCGCCGAGGGGAATGCGGGTCAACGCCGGCCCGAGCAGCAGGACGATCAGGAGAAGAGAAAGGAGCGCGCCGCCCGTTCCGGCGAGCGCGCCGCGCCAACCCCGCACCGTGCCGACGGCAAGGACCACCGTCAGCGCCTCGACGAACTCGACCATCGAAGCCAGGAACGCCGCCGTTACCGTAGGCCACACATGCGCCCAGCTGGTGATCATGCGATGCCGGTCCTTTGGGTGCGATCTGCTCACGCCTGCCGGAGCGGATCCCTGACGCATATAGATCTGCGCCAGAGGCGAACAGGTTCCAGTGTGTCTCTCTCGGACACGACCTTGTAAAGGCCTTCGCCCTGAGCGGCGCCCGGATCGACAACCACAATGCTCAGGTTTATGTCACCAGATGAAACGCAGTTTACTCCTTGGCAGGATACGCTCCGCGTGCTAACTATCGGCCGAGCACTCCCGGGAGGAGGAATTGACGGAATTCGCGATCGGGTCGGCCACCGTTACACGCGTGGAGGAAGTACTTGAGCAGGGCTTCCTGCCTTCCTTCCTGTTTCCCGGCTTCGACCCGGTCATGCTGGACGAGCATCCTCAGCTCAAGCAGTCCAATTTCTTCCATGCCGAAAGCGGCAAGGTAATATCGAGTATCCATAGCTGGCTTGTCCGGCTCGGCGGCAAGACGATCCTCATCGATACATGCTCGGGGAACGGCAAGGCGCGCGCCCTTCCGCTTCTCAAGCGCTTCAACATGCTCTCCTTCCCGTTTCTCGACAATCTTGCCGCCGCTGGCGTTCGGCGGGAGGATGTAGACGTCGTCATCTGCACGCATCTCCATGTCGATCATGTGGGCTGGAACACGAGGGCCGAGGACGGCCGCTTCGTTCCGACTTTCCCGAAGGCGCGCTATCTTTTCGGCCGCGCCGAATACAAGCACTGGACAGACGGCCCCGGCCCTTCGATCTTCCCCGAGAATGTGCCGGTGATCGAAGACAGCGTGCTGCCAGTGATCGAGGCGGGGATGGTCGACTTCATCGACGCCGGCGACACGATCATGCCTGGCCTGACGGTGGAAGCCGTTCCCGGCCACACCGCCACGCAGCTTGCCGTCAAATGCGAGATGGCGGACGGCGCCTTCATCTGCACGGCGGACGTGCTGCACCAGCCATTGCAGATCTACCGTCCGGAGCTGAACAGCTGCTTTTGCGAGGATGGCGAGGCCGCGAGAGCGACCCGCCAGCGCGTGCTCGACTATTGCGCCGACAGCGGGGCTCTTCTGCTGCCGATGCATTTCGGGCCCCCGCATGCGGGCCATGTCGTGCGCAACGGCGGCGGATACCGCTTCGAGCCGGCAACGCCGAACTGAGCCAGCCGCGCTCCGCGCCGAACAGAGGAACGAAAGATGGGATATACGATCGCTGAGAAGATTCTGGCGCGGGTGTCCGGCAAGGATTACGTGCAGGCCGGCGACGAGGTCATGGCCAAGCCGGACTACGTCATCGCCTATGATTTCCCGGGCTACACGGACGTTTATTTCAAGCAGATGAAGGAGGATTTCGGCATCGAGCGCGTCGCCGAGCCGGAGCGCTACGCCATCTTCATCGACCACATGGTGCCGGCGACTTCGCCGAAGGAAGAGGAGCTTCACATCGGCACCCGCACCTGGTGCGCTGAAAACAACGTTCCTCTCTACGAGCGCCGCGGCATCGGACACCAGGTCGCCGCCGAGGTGGGCTATGCGGTGCCGGGCGCCTTCGTCGTCCATTTCGACGGCCATATCAGCCAGCTTGGCACGTTCGGCACGCTGGCGATGGGCATCCGCCGCAACCTGCTCGAAGCCTTCGTGCGCGAGCGCATCTCCATCCGGGTGCCGCAGACGGTGCGCGTCAACCTACACGGCACGCTGCAGAAAGGCGTGATGGCGCGCGACGTCTTCCACCATCTCGTTCGCACGCTCGGGCCGGCGTCCTGCCGTTTCCAGGTGCTCGAGATCGGCGGTCCGGGGATGGACCAGATCTCCACCGAGGGCCTGCAGACGATCACCGGCCTTGCCATGTTCACCGGGGCCATCACGGCGATCGTGAACCCCGGCGCCGAGCGCCTCGCCTATGCGCTGCCGCGCGCCCGGAAGAAGATCGAGCCGGTCTACAGCGATCCCGACGCGACCTATTCGGCGGTGCACGATGTCGACCTCGACAATCTCGAGCCGCTGGTGGTGATCCCGCCGACGCCGGCGAACACGCGCAACCTGTCGGAATTCATCGGGCTCGAGCTCAATGCGGGCTATCTCGGCTCGTGCGCCTCAGGCCGCCTCGACGATCTCAGGGTCGCCGCCGAGGTGCTGAAAGGCCGTCAGGTCAAGCCGGGCTTCCAGCTCAACGTCGTGCCGACCAGCCAGGAGATCATGGCGGCCGCTTCGCGCGAAGGCTACATCGCCACCATCGTGGAGGCCGGCGCCTTCGTCTCCTCGCCGAGCTGCGACTATTGCTTCGGCCGCATCGCCACCATGACGGAGAAGCAGCGCGCGGTCTCGACCGGGACGCTCAACGTGCGCGGCCGCATGGGTAGCCCGGATTCCGAGATTTATCTCTGCAATGCCGCAACGGTGGCGGCCTCGGCGATTGAGGGCGCCATCGCCGATCCACGCAAATATCTCTGAGGCCAAGCGATGTCTCTCCAGAACCTTCGCGGAAGGGTCGCCTTCGTCTTCGACGAGATCAATTTCGACGTCGACCAGATCGTCGGGGTCAAGAACATCAAGATCACGGATATCGAGGAGCTGGCGCAGGCGGCCATGCAGTCCTACGACCCCGATTTCCGCGACAAGGTGAGACCGGGCGATATCATCGTCGGCAACCACAATTTCGGCTACGGCCACCCGCACTACCCGCCGATGCGGGCGATGCGTCATCTCGGCATCGCCGGCGTCGTCGCCGAATCTTTCTCGCCCGGCTACTGGCGCGGCGAGATCAGCATGGGTTTCCCGCAGGCAAGCTGCCCGGGGATTCTCGGTCTGGTGGAACGCTGGGACGAGATCGAGGTCGACTGGCAGGCCAACGAGGTCCGCAACCTCCCAAAAGGGGCATCGCTGCCGATTGAGCCGCTGTCCTTCGCGGACCGCGAGATGCTCGATGCGGGCGGCCTGCTCCCCTACCTGAAACGCTCCCAAAACGTTGCATGAAAGGCTGTCACCATGCCCTCCAAAGCCACAAAGGAATTCCGCGATCGCGTCGTGAACCAGAAGACTGTCTGGTCGGCCGGGGCCTATGACGCGCTCTCCGCGCGCTTCATCCAGGGGGCTGGCTTCGACGCCGTCATGACCAGCGGCTTCGGCGTCTCGGCCTCGCATCTCGGCCTGCCCGACGCCGAGCTCTACACCATGTCCGAAAACCTCGCCGTCGTGCGCAACGTCACGAACGTCGTCGACATCCCGGTGATCGCCGATATCGACACAGCCTACGGCAACGCCATCAACGCCATGCGCACCGTGCGCGAGTTCGAGGCGACCGGCGTCTCGGCAGTAATCATGGAGGACCAGGTATCGCCGAAGCGCTGCCCAATCTGCGTCGGCGGCGTCGAGGTGGTCGCGCTCGAAGAGGCGGTCGGCAAGATCAGGGCCGCAGCCGCCGCGCGCACCAACCCCAACATGCTGATCATCGCGCGCACCGATGTGACCACCGAGGCGGAGGCGATCGAGCGCGGCAAGGCTTACGTGGCGGCCGGCGCCGACATCATCCAGCCGATCAGCAAGTGCTTCAATTCGATCGAGGGGCTGCGGGCGCTTCGCCAGGCCGTCGGCGTGCCGCTGTCGCTGCAGGTGCTCGGCTGGCTCGAAAAGAAGCAGACGCCGAAGGAGAACGAGAGCGTCGCCGGCATGGCGACCTTCGCGCTGGTGCCGCTGATGAGCGCCGCGGCGGCGCTCCGGGAGAACCTGGCGCAGCTCTGCAAGGACAAGTCCTCCGCCAACCTGCCGCGACCGGTTATGGCGCACGACCCCTTCGTGGAGTTCATCGGCTTCAAGGAGATCGAGGCGCAGCAGCTCGAATATCTCCCCAATCCGCTCGCTGCCAAGGCCGCCGCAGCCTGAACCGGCCGGCCCGGCCATGCTCCGCCCGTGACCTGCGGGCGAATAGCGTTCAATTATCGTCTCATCCGCGCCCGGAGAAAATCTGCATGGCCGAGGCCAGCATCGTCGCGCACTATGTCACGCTGCCGGGCGGGCAGGTCCGGCTCTGGCGCGCCCAAGCGGGGCATGGTCTTCCGGGCCGCGACCTCGTCGTCGTAGCGGGGCTTACACTGGCGGCCTCGGTCGTAACCCGGCTTCTCACCGAAAGCTGCCCGGATTGGCGGATCACCGTCTTCGAGATGCCGGGGATCGGCGGCTCTTCCACGCATGAGGCCGAAAGCATCGAGGAAATCGCGACGGCCTTGCAGGAAGCGCTGGAGCCAGCGGGAATCGAACGCTTCGCACTCGCGACCTTCGACATGGCCGGCGCCGTGGCCGGCGAACTCCGGAAGAGATGCGGCGATCGCATCGTGGCGAGTTTCCTCGTCGGCGCGAAAGACGCGACGGCATGGGCCGCGCGAGGCCACGCGCCGGCCGATTTGACGCCGCGCCAGGACGGGACGCAGCTGACCGCAATGTGGGCGTTCGTTCGAGACTGCCACCTCCTCGAGCCCGGCGATCCGACCCAGCCGGCCACAGGCGGCGAGGCCATCCCCGACGCGGACGATCTCGACGCGACCGTAACCGCCGCCGCGGTGCGGCCGGAGCGTTTTTCCAAGCTTTGGTCGACCTGCGCGGCGCAGATCGGCAATGCCGATGGCCGCCACGTCAGCACGGCCGAGCTGCAGGGCGCCATTTCCGCGCTCGATCTGAATTCCGCCGGCGGAGATTTGGCGCCAACCGCACCGCTGCCGGGCAGCACGCTCTGGCGCCAATATGTGGAGACCTCGCGCGGGCGGATGCATCTTAGGCGCGCCGGAGGCGGCAGCGGCCGGCCGATTGTGGTGATTCCCACCGGCGGAGGCTCGTCAGCGCAGTTCGAGCCGGTGGTGGTGGGCCTTTCGGAAGGAGGCGCGCGGCCGGCCATCGCCGTCGACTATCTCGGCAACGGCCTCTCCGACAAGCCGCGCCGCGACGTCACCGTCGCGACGCTCGCCGAGGACATGGCCGCGCTGATCGAGGCGCTCGGTTTCGACAGCGTCGATGTCTGGGGCTCGCATACCGGATCGCTGGTGGGGATCGAGCTCGCCGTGCAGCGCCCGGAGCTGGTCAATCGCGCGGTGCTCGAAGGACCGGTCTTCGTCTCCCAGGACTTCCAGAGCAACCTGCTCGCGCGCTACTTCCCGCCCTTTCGGCCCGACAAATGGGGGCTTCATCTCCAGTCCATATGGAACTGGCGACGCGACATGTTCATGTTCTGGCCGTGGTATTGCGACGAGCGCGCGGCTGCCCGGCAGCTCGGCGTGCCGAGCGCAAAGGAGCTGCACAAATACGCGATCGGGATCCTGGAGAGCGGCCCGACCTACGACCTCGCCTACCGCTCGGCCTTCTCCTACGACACCGCCGCCCGGCTGCCGCTCCTGAAACGGCCGGCGCTGGTCTGCGCGGGGCCGAACGACATGCTGGTCAACGGCGTGGAGGAGACCCGCCGCCTCGCCGTACCCGGCGTCGAGACGATGCTGACGCCGACGACGGTGTGGTGGCCCGATCCCGACCCGAAGCTCGCGGCGGATACGCTTGCCATCTACCGCCGCTATCTCGCCTGATCCGAAGGGCGGCGCGGCCTACGACAGATAGGCCTCGAGCACTTCCGGACTTTCTTTCAGCTTTTCCGGCGTTCCCTCGACCACGATCTGGCCGCGGCGCATAACATAGCCGTAGTCGCAGACCGACAGCGCGATCGCCGCGTTCTGCTCGACCAGCAGGATGGACTGACCCTCCTTGTGCAGCCGCACGATCGCCTGGAACACCAAATCGACGATCGACGGCGCCAGCCCCATCGACGGCTCGTCGAGGACCAGCATCTGCGGCTTGGCCATCAGCGCGCGACCGATCGCCAGCATCTGCTGCTCGCCGCCGCTCAGAAGTCCGGCGCGCTGCTTGCGCCTTTCCTTCAGGCGCGGGAAGAGCTCGTAGACATGGTCGACGAGACCGTCGTCCTTGTTGCGCCCGGAAAAGCGGCTGAGCTCGAGATTCTCCTCCACCGTCAGCGGCGCCACGACCATGCGTCCCTCGGGCACGAAGGCCAGCCCCGCGCCGACGACCTTGTGCAGCGGCAGGCGCGATATTTCCCGCTCGCCGAGCTGCACCGAGCCGGCTACGGGCCGGTGCAGGCCGGCGATGCTGCGCAGCGTGGTCGATTTGCCGGCGCCGTTGGCGCCGAGCAGCACCGCGAACTGTCCGGCCTTCACCGACAGGTCGATGGCGCGCACCGCCTGGATGGCGCCGTAGCTAGCGGAAAGCTTGGATACGTTCAGCATCGTTCTGGCGTCCGAAATACGCCTCCTGCACCTCGGGGTTGGCGATACAGGCGCGTGGCTCGCCTTCCGCTAGGAGGCGGCCGAAATTGATCACGGTACACGCGTCGCAGAACTCCGTGACCAGGCCCATATTGTGCTCCACCAGAAGGATGGTGAGGCCGCTGTCGCGCAGTTCGTGAATGAGGCGGCCGACGGCGCTCGCCTCCTGCGTGTTCATGCCGGCGGTCGGTTCGTCGAGCAGGAGGAGCTTCGGGTCGGAGCCGAGCGCGCGGGCGATCTCCACCCGCCGCTGCTCGCCATAGGAAAGCGTCTCGGCGAGTTCGTCTGCCCGGTCCGCCATGCCGACGCGCTCGAGGAGCGTGAGGGCCTGGCCTCGCGTCTTCGCCCATTGGCGGCGCGCGTTGCCGGTGCCGAAGACGGACGCCCAAAGGCCGACCTCGCGGCGCAGATAGCAGCCCGTCATCACCTGTTCGAGCGCCGTCATCCCGCTGAACAGGCGGACGTTCTGATAGGTGCGGGAGATGCCGAGCGCGGCGATCTGGTGCGGAGCCATCGCCTCCAGATGCCTGTCGTCAAAGGAGATGACGCCGGAATCGGGGTGGAAGAGGCCGGTGATGAGATTGATCATCGTCGTCTTGCCGGCGCCGTTCGGCCCGATCAGGCCGTGCACGCTGCCCCGCCGCACATGCGCGCTCAGATGATCGACCGCGACCACGCCGCCGAAGCTCTTCACCACGTCGTCGAACTCGAGCAGGACGGGGAGTGCTGCGGCCTCAGACATGGACGGCGCTCTCCTGCTTCTGCCGGAGTCTCGCGGCCCGGCGCAGCCGGACGGCGCGCGGGTCGATCAGCCCGCGCGGCAGGAAAATCATGATCAGCAGAAGCGCGATGCCCTTCGCCACATCCTCGATCTGCGGCACGAAGGTCTGCATCGTCACCGGCAGCGCGGTGAACACGAAGGCGCCGACCACGGGACCGAACCAGTGGAATGAGCCGCCGAGCACCGCCGAGGCGATCATGGTGAAGGCGATGCCGATGAAATAGGTTTCCGGCGACAGGAACTGGAGCGTGAAGGCGAGCGCGGCGCCGCCGATGCCGCCGACCACGCCGCTGATGACGAAGGCGACGAACTGGATGCGCCTCGGCGCGATGCCCATGGTCGAAGCGACCGCCGGATCCTCGCGCACGGCGCGGGAGGCGAGCCCGTACCAGGAATTGTGCAGCCGGTAGAAGACGAAGGTCACCACCGCCAGCAGGATCGCAATCTCGAGCGGATCCACGCGCAGCGGCACGACGAGGCCATTGACGCCGCCGGTCAAGACCGGCGCGTTCAGCGACACGACGCGCGTGATGAGCACCAGCGCGAGGCTTGCGAGCGCCATCCAATGGCTGTCGAGCTTGAGAAAGGCGGCGGCGACGATTGCCGCCGCAAGGCCGCCGCCGATCGCGGCGAGCAGGAAGGCGAGATGGATGGAGATCTGCAAATGGCCCACCAGCTGCGCGGCGAGAAATCCGCCGACGGCGGCGAAGACCACGGTCGTGAAGCTCAGCACGCCGGTGGAAAGCACGGCGTAGGTGCTCAACGCGAAGAAGGCGTTGATCATCGAAAACACCACGGTGCTTCCGTAGGTGGCCCAGAAATCGAGGAGGGTTTCCATCATCGCGATCTACGCCCGCAGGAAGCTCGTGCTGCCGAAAAGGCCGCGAGGCCGCAGGACCAGGAACAGGAGCAGGAGCGTGTAGGTCACGCCGTCGCGCATTGCGGTGGAAACATACTGCCCGACGAAGACCTCGATGATGCCGAGGCAGATGCCGGCAATCGCCGTGCCGCGCACGTCGTCGAAGCCTCCGACCACCACGGCGGCGAAGCCCTTCAGCAGCAACCCCTCGCCGAGCGTGAAGGAGACGTTTGAGGTGGCGATGCCGCCAAGGACCCCTGCGAGGCCGGAGGTCGCGCCGGCGAGAAAGGCGGTGAGCAGGATGACGATGCGCGCATTGACGCCGCCGAGCCCGGCGGCGACCTCGTTCCAGCCGACGGCCCGCATCGCCGCGCCGATGCGCGTCTTCTGGATGAGGAGATAGATGCCGACCGCGCAGATGATCAGCGCCAGGATCGTGATGATCTGCATCTCCGAGACCATCACAGACCCGATGGCCACCATGCTGTTCGGGTAGGTCGAGGCCGGGAACGCCAGGCTCTGCTGCTGCGTCGCGAAGCCGGCCAGGCTATCGAGGATGATCCAGAAGGCGATGCTGGTGATCAGGCCACCCAGCAGCCCCGCCTTCTTGGCGCGGAGCGGCTGGAAGCCGATCTGGTCGACGACGATCGCGAGGACGCCGCCGGCCAGGACCCCGACCGCTATCGCGACCGGGAAGGGCACGTTGAACCATACCACCGCGTAGTAGCCGACGATGGCGGCCCAGCTCGCATAGGTTCCATGAGCAGCATTGAGGATGCCGAGCGTCGAGAAGACGAGGCCGAAGCCGATCCCGAAGAGCGCGTAGAGCGATCCCAGCGCCCAGCCATTGACGAACTGCTCAAGGAAGAGGTGCATCTATTTCGGATCCCAGCGCACCACCTTGCCGTCCTTGGACCAGGCGCCGATCAGCGACTTCGCGAACTCCGCCTGGCCGTCCTTCATGGGAAGCCCGCCATAGACGTTGTGCTCGATCTCGGTGATCTTGGCCATCGCCTCCGCAAGGCTCTCGCGCGTCGGCTTGCCGTCTATCGATTTCAGGCCCTGGGCGATGTAGTAGACCATCGTGTAGCCCTGCGCGGCATAGGCGTCAGGCAAGGCATTGAAACGCTTTTGGTACGCCTCGATGAAGGCCTTCGCCTCCGGCGTATCGGAAAGTTCGGCCGAGAACAGCACCGGGAACGGCACGCCCACCAGCGGCTCGCCGATTTTCTTGAACATGGGCGGCGGCGCGATCACGTCATTGGCCGAGATCGGCCCCTTGTAGCCGCGGTTGCGCAGGGCAGCGATGATGCCGCCCGCCGGCGTCTGCGTCGTCCAGACCATGATCAGGTCCGGATTGGTGCCCATCGCCTGCGTGGCTGGCGCGGTGAAATCGGTGTCCGAACCGAGAATGCTGATGACGCCCGCCGTCTTGACGCCGCCATCCTCCATCACCTTCTGCGCCGCCTTGAAGCGGCCCTGAAAGGCTTCGTTGTCGGCATTGACGAAATACGTGACCGTCTTCGGGTGCAGCTTCTCGAGGATGGTCTTCGTCATCTTCACTTCCTGCGGTCCAGGCAGGCCGACGACGGAGGTGACATAGGGCAGTTGCGGCAATCCGGGCCGGGTCGCGCCATAGATGACCAGCGGGATCTTGGCATTGACCGCCACGGGCCGCATCGCGCCGGCGACCGGCGACAGGATGCAGCAGGTGGTGGCAATGATGTTGCGGTCGGCAATGAACTGGGAGAGCGCCTGGACGCCGCGCGCGGCATCCGAACCGGACTCCTTCTCGACCATCTTCAGCGTATCGCCCTTGCCGATCCAGGCGGACTGGTTGATCTCGTCGATCGCAAGCTGCGCCCCGTGATAGTAGGAGACGCCGGCGGCCGCGAGCGGGCCGGTATTCTCGGTCACGAAGCCGATCTGGTACTCGCCCGGAGCAAGGCCTTCGGCCCGGGACGACGCCGCCGAGAAGGCAGCGCCGGCGACGATTGCGGCCAATCCGGCCGAACGCACGCCGCGCGCAAGCATGTTCAATAAAGTCACGATTTCATCCTCCCTAATCCAATATCGAGCGCCGAGCGACCACTTGCCAGCGGACGTCGCAAAGCCGGCGCTTGAGACTTCCATCTCCACCGACGGCAGCCACTTCCTCGTCCTATGTCGCCGCCCTGCAGCTTGGACGCGATCACCCCGAAGTCCGTTCGCTGCCCTGATGCCGGCGCGGCCTGGCGCCGACTACATCCGCTTAGCTCCTCGGAAACGCTCCCATCGCCGGCAGACTAGTGGGAATCCTAAAAACCTGTCAACCCACAAACCGCGTGTCACCTGATGAAATATTTGGCTCACCGGTTCGCACGGCTGCTGCCTCCGGACAGCCGCAAGCGGCGCGCCATGCTTTTCGCGGCCTTCTGCAGGCGATCGAGGTGAACGGGCTTGCCGTTCTCGATCATCTGCGGCGTGAGACCCGCCATGCTGATCGAGCAGACGATCGCGCCGTCCTCAGAACGTACCGGCACGGCGAGCGCGGTCAGCCCGAGCGTGACGTCATCAACCGCGAATTCCCAGCCGCGATTGCGGATCTTGGCCAGGCGATCGCGCAGCTGGTCCCGGTCGACGATGCTCTTCGGCGTCAGCGCCACCGGCTCGCGCTTGAGCACCCGCTCGATCTCCTCCGGCTCCTGATAGGCGAGGAGAAGCTTGGGCGCGCCGCCGCAGTTGTAGGCCAGCGTGCCGCCGATCGCCCACCAGTGCACCTCGATGCCTTTCATGTCGTGGATGCGGTCGAGGCACACCACGTCGCCCTCATCGTAGATGGAGAGGAAGGCGGTGATATGCAGGTCCGCCGCAAGCTCGGTCAGAACCGGCAGCGCCACCGCCTTCAAATCCAGATCGTCGGCGACGCTTGCGGCAAGATCGCGGATGGCGCGTCCGAGCCGATAGTGCTGCGTCGCGGGGTCCTGCGCTATGAAGCCGCTGTCCATCAGGGTGAGGAGAAGACGGCGCGTCGTGCCCTTGTCGAGCCCGGTCGCGACCGTCACCTCAGCCAGGGATTGAAGTCCCTTCCCTGCAAAGGAATTGAGGATCGAAAGCGCCCTCGTCACCGCCCGCACATTATGGTTCGAAGCTTCCTCCGTCATCCGGTCGCGTTTCCTTCCTGACACCCCTTTGGAAAGAGGCACATAGCATCATTGCCGGGGCGCGTCGTCCACCGGCTTTCCCTCGCCCGTCGCATTTCGCCCGCCCGTACCTCTCCCGCAGCCGCCGCCAGAAATGTCACAGAGTGATACATAAGTCAAAGATTGACACGCTTGTGCTTTGATGCTTCGGTTGCCCGGGCGCGCCGGCCGCTGTGGTCGTCCGGCGCCGCGAAATGCCCGACCGGGAGGAGTTGACGACAAGATGACCCTGAGCGCCCATATCCGTGCCGACGATCTTCTGGCTCTCGATGCGCTGCAACGCGCCCTTGGCGACCGAGTCGTCTCGGATACGGCGACGCGCGAATATTATGCCAATGACGTCTTCTGGCAGCCGGGAATCCCACCGCTCGCGGTTGCCCTGCCGGAGAGCGTCGAGGAGGCTGCGCAAGCGGTCAGGCTGGCCACCGACGCCGGCCTCTCCATCGTGCCGCGGGGCGGCGGCATGTCCTATTCGAAGGGCTATCTGCCGGACCGGGCCGATTCGGTGGTGGTGGACACCCGCAAGCTCAACCGGGTCGTCGAGGTCAACACGGACGACCGTTACATCACGGTCGAGGCGGGCTGCACCTGGGAAAAGCTGAACGCGGCCCTGGAAGGCACGGGCCTGCGCACCGGCTACTGGGGGCCGCTTTCCGGCATCAACGCAACCGTCGGCGGCGCACTTTCCCAAAACTCGGCCTTCTTCGGCTCGGCGCTCAACGGCGTGGTGGCCGATAGCGTCATCGGCGTCACCGTCATCCTGGCGGATGGCCGCGTGGTCACCACCGGCTCGGGCGGACGTATCGGCGCCAAGCCCTTCACGCGCTACGGCGGTCCCGACCTGACCGGCATGTTCCTCGGCGACAACGGCGCCTTCGGGCTGAAGGTGGCGGCGACGCTGAAGCTGTGGCCGCGGCCTCAGGAGACGGGCTTCCTGTCGTTCGGGTTCCCCACCATGAACGCCATGGCCGCCGCCCAGGTGGAGATGGCGCGGACGCGGCTCGTCGCCGAAGGTTTCGGCATCGACCGCAGCAAGGCCGAGCACTCGGCAAGCGTCAACCGCATCTCCGACGGGCTGAAGACGCTCGGCAACGTCGCCGCGAGCGGCAAGACGCTTGTCAAGGGCATCAAGGATGCCGTCGGCGTGGCGGTAGCCGGAACGGGCTTCCTCAAGGCGCACAATTTCACGCTGCACATCGTTAGCGAGGCGCATTCGCGGGCCGAGCTGGAGGCGGCGCTCGCGTCGCTGCGGCAGATCGGAAACTGCCACGGCACCGAGATCGAGAACACCGTTCCGAAGGTGATGCGTTCCAAGCCGTTCGGCCCCGTTCGCGGCATGCTCGGGCTGAACGGCGAGCGCTGGGTGCCGATCCATGCCGTCTTTCCACTGAGCGACGCGCAGAAGGTGGTGGATGCCAACGAGGCCTATTTCGCTTCCAGGAAGGCGTTCATGCAGGAGCACGGCATCGTCTATTCCGTGATGAGCATGACGGTCGGCAACGAGTTCTTCCTCGAACCGGCCTTCTACTGGCTGGACGAGATCACGCCGCTCCACGCCGCGAGCGTCGGGCAGGAGACCGTGAAGCCCTGGCTGAACCGGCCGGCCAATCCCGCCGCCCGGAACGCGGTGATCGAGCTGCGGCGCGGCTGCCAGGAGCTCTATGCCGGCCTCGGCGGCGCGAGCTGGCAGGTCGCCCGCGACTATCCCTTCGAGACGATCCTGTCGCCGGAGACGTGGTCTCTCGCGCAGGACATCAAGAAGGCGCTCGACCCGCGCGGCTTGATGAATCCCGGCTCGCTCGGGCTGGCGCGCTAAGCCTTGCGCATCGGACCGAAGTCTCTGCCGCGGTCAGCGGTGGACGGCATGGGCGAAAAGGGCGGCCGATGACAGGGCCGAGGCGTTTTCCCTCAGCGTCGCTTCCAGGCTGATCCTCCTGTAGGCGTCGAGCCCCCGCGAAAAACGTTCCAGCCTGGCGAGCGCCTCGTCGCCGGTCACCGTGTCTATGTCGAGCAGCACCTCCGAGAGGCCGACGCGGGCAGCGAGTTCCTTCGTCTTGAACTCGTAGGCGATGGGGAGGACCGGCGTGCCGACGCAGAGCGACAGGATCATCATGTGCATGCGTGTCGCCACGACGAAATCGAACCCCTTCGCCAGCTCCATCAATTCCTCCGGCGTGTGGAAGGCGGCGTCGACGGTCACATGCCGGGCCACGGACGGATCGAGCCCGTCGACGATGCTCGCCGCCGTCAATGAATCGTCGTGCCCGTATTCCGGCACGCCCTGGCAGGTCGAAACGAAGGTGACGGCCTTTCCCTGCCGCACCAGTTCGGCAGTCAGCCGCCGCATGGCGTCGACATAGCGGGACATGCCCTCCTCCTCGCCGCCGCGGACATAGCTCCAGTTGCGCACCGAGATGCCGACGCGGCCGGTCGCCGGGGCGGATCGCCTCGCGTCGAGGAGCATCCGGATGCGGTGTGTATCGGCGAGAGCGAAGACGGCGTCCGCCACGACGTGGCATTTGCTCGGGTCGGCGACGAGATCCGAAACATGCGAGAGCGAGCGCTCGTCACGCAGCAGGATGAGCGGGCTGCGGTCAAAGACCGGCTTCAGGCCGGCGCGATTGCAGCGCTCCTCGAACGGCCCGAGCGACTGGGTGAAGAAGACGGTGTCCTTGCCGAGCGCGCCGTCGATGCGGAACTGGTCGATCCTGGGCCTGAGATTGTACTTCTCGACGAGATAGGTGCCGCCCGTCGTGACGACGCTTGCCGCGCTCTCATAGATTTCCAGGCTGCGGCGGCTCTCCCTGTCGAGCAGATAGCGGCCGAGGCCGTTCCTCCTCGCCCTTGCCGACGCGACAGCGCGGAAATAGAGGCCGTTATAGACCTTCTTCACCGCATTCTTGACCGGATGCCCCTCATAGGGCCGCTTGAAGATCGCCTCGGAGAGCAGCTTCCTGAACTCGAAATCGGGATAGCGGTTCCTGTCGTAGAGCCGCGCCGCGGCCTCCGGCTCGCTGTCGAAGACATAGATCCGGGTCCCCTCCCCCAGCACCTGGCGAATGATCTTTCCGATGGCGATCAGGATCGCCGCATCGCCGGTGTTGAGACAGACGGTGTTCTCCACGACAACATGCATCGGGGCTTTCCGGTTCACTGGATGATTCGGGCGCGCTGCGCCGCAACATGACGAAGGATCGGGCTAATATGTGGCCCTCCGCCGAGCTGATGACGGGCCATCTCGCCGCAGCCGGGAGGGGCGCGGTGACATGATCCGGGCGCGGGCGATGGCGTCCGGGCATTGATGACGAATTGGCGCGAGCAGCCGACGGAGTTTACAACTCCCGGAAGCCGCCTTGGCTCACGAATGGGCAAAGATGTCCTCTTCCGCCCAGCCCATCAGATCGAGCCTGGCGCGCGTCGGCAGGAAGCGGAAGCAGGCCTCCGCCTCCTTCAGCCGGTTTTCGCGGATCAGCCGCTGCGCGAGCTTGTCGCGGAGCTGATGCAGATAAAGCACGTCGGAGGCGGCGTATTCGAGCTGCTCGGGCGAGAGCGTATCGGCGGCCCAGTCCGAGGATTGCTGCACCTTGGACAGGTTGACGCCGATCAG
The DNA here is from genome assembly GCA_051959385.1 of Rhizobiaceae bacterium. Lineage (GTDB taxonomy): Bacteria > Pseudomonadota > Alphaproteobacteria > Rhizobiales > Rhizobiaceae > Mesorhizobium_L. Next base: position 16,550 of record JBQCFH010000271.1, read on the forward strand.
CTCGGCGCAGAGATCC
>JBQCFH010000272.1:0-3574 GCA_051959385.1 Rhizobiaceae bacterium
CCGCCATTCTGCGAGCCGCCCTGGTCGCCCTGCTGCGCCTGCTGCATCTGCTGCATCATGTCCTTGGCGCCGCGCCTGAGCGCCTCCAGCGCCTCGCTTTCCTGCCCGAGCGCCTGCTCGCCCTCGCCCTTGCCGAGCGACTTGCCGGCTTCGCCCATGGATTTGTCCGCGTCGCCGAACCCCTTGCCGGGCTTGATGCCGAGTTCATCGAGCTTCTTCGTGAGATCGCCGAGATCGCCGCGAAGCTGGCCCTGCCCCTGCTGGAGCCGCTTCAGCGCCTGGGCGAGTTCGTCCGGAGTCATCCCGCCGGAGCCGTCCTGCTCGCCCGGCTGCTGGCCCTGCCCCTCCTGGCCCATCTGGTCCTGGTCTTCGCCCGTCTGGCCCTGCTCGCCTTCCCCGCGCTGGCCCCGTTGGCCTTGCTGTCCCTGCTGCAGCCGGAAGGTCTTGTTCATCAGTTCCTGCTGGCGCCGCATGATCTCGCCCAGCTTGTCCATCTGCTGGCGCATCTCGCCCTGCTGCTGCCCCTGCTGGCCGGGCCGGCCGGCCTGCAGGTTGTTCATCATGTTCTGCAGTTGCGAGAGCATTTCCTGCGCCTTGTCGCGCGCACCCGACCGGGCGAGGTTCTCGATCTCGTCCAGCATGCGCTGCAGGTCGCTCTGCCTGATCTCCCGGCCGTTCTGCGGCGCCTGCTGCGCCAGGTTGGGATTCTTCTGCATGCGCTCGGCGAACTCACGCAGATAATTGTCCATCGCCTGCCGGAGCTCTTTCATGAGCTTCTGGATCTCCTGGTCGGAGGCCCCGTCCTTCAGCGCCTGCTGCAGCGCCTTTTCGACCTGCCGCAGACGCTTCTCGGCTTCCGACAGGTTGCCGTCCTCGATGCCGAGCGCGATGTCCCAGAGATAGGAGACGACGTCGCGATACTGGTCGTCGGTCTGCGCCAGTTGCAGCCGGGTGCGGGCGCTCATGATCGCCAGATAATGCGCCATGCTGGTGAACGTATCCTCGGGCCTGAGCGTGATCGCATCCATCATATCGAGCACGCGCCGCTTCTTGTTGGCGTCGAGCGCGAGAATGCGCCGCTGCTCGACCAGCGCGCGCGCCAGCGGGTTGGTGAAGGGCCGCTCCGGCAGCGTCAGCAGCTTCGTCTCGCTCGACGCCTCGTGCCCGGCATCGTCCTTGGCTTTCAACGTCAGCCGCACCCTGGTTCCGGCCCATGGATGGTCGGTCAGGTCCTTGGTCGTCTTGGCGGCGTGTTTCTTGGAATCGCTTCTGGGCAGCGTCAGCGGCATGTCCGGCGATTTATAGAGCGGATGGGCGTCCGGCGCCTGGGGCTCGGCCGGCTCGAACACGGCTTGCGCCGAGGCGGCCCCGTAATCGTCCTCGATCGAGTAGGCGAGTTCCAGCGCCCCGTTGGCCGCATGGCGCGGCTCGCCGGCGAAGCGGATCACGGGCGGATGGTCGGGGACGATGTCGAAGGTCCAGCGGCGCATCTCGCTGCCGCCCGATTTCAGGCTGACGGCGCCGTTCTTCGTCAGCGCCGCGGCGAATTCGGAGATTTTCGTGGCCGTGGAGCCGGAGGCGTCGGAGGATTTCGCCTTGTCCGCGTCTTCCGCCTTCCTGGCCGGGATCTCGCGCGCGTTCCCGTTCGCATCGATGAAATCGAGCTTCTCCTTACCGCTGCCGCCGGTGACGCGCAGCGCAAGCTGGCTGTTCTCCGGCACCCGGAAATTCTCCGTGCCGGCATCGCCTGTCCCGGCGCTGCCTGTTCCGGCGTCGTTGCTGCTGGTCAGGAAGATCGGCGCGCGGCCGGTATAGGCGGGCGGCGTCACCCAGGCGTCGATCCGGGGCGGCACCGTCTCCCGGCTCGCGGCGGCGCGGAAGGCGTCGGTGATGCTGCCGCCATAGGGGCTCGACGAGAAGGCAAGCGCGACGACGAACACAAGCGCCACCGCCCCGCGCACCGCCCACGGGTCGCGCTCGGGTATGTTCGGGCGCGGCGCGTCGGCGGAGATGCCGGCGAGCTTTTCCGCCATCCGGCGCTGATGCTCGCGCCAGAGCGCATGGGAAAAATCGTCGGCATGGCCGCCCGGTCGGTCCGTCTGAACGAGCACGGGCGTGTGCTCCAGCCGGTTCGCCCGTTCGATGCGGCGGTCGATCTCGGCCTCGGTCGGCCTGCGGAAGGCATGCAAGGGCACGAGCGCGGCGAGCGCCGCCAGCCCGAACAGGACCGCCAGCCCGATCCTCAGCCAGTCGGGCGCGATACGGAAAATGCCGAACCATGAAAAGCTGAGATAAAGCCCGATCACCAGCAGGATGGGAAGGACAAGCGGCCAGCCGCGCTCGACCGCCATGACGGCGCGGGTCATCCAGCGCGTCCGGGTCAGCCGCGAAATGATGCCGGCATCGAAGCCGGCGTCTGCGGGCGTGTCGGCCATCGATCCTTCCAGGTGTTATCGGGCCATGTCAGGCCTCACCTGTTGCGAACATCGCAACAGTTAGAAGATAGCAGCAATCTCGGCAAAGGCGAGGCAGCGCCACGAAAACGTGAAAGGGCGCGTGTGCGGCGGGATTGTTCAAGAAATGCGTCAGGCCTGAGCGAAAACGGAGTTCGGCGAGCACCGGAGCGGAGCGTACATCAAGTACGTGAGCACCGGTGCGCAGCCGAACGCCGTTTGCAGCCAGGCCTCACGGATTTCGGGCCTCACAGCCAGTCCGGCAGCGAATCGAGCCCGATAAGTTCCTCGTAGCTGCCGCGCGGCCTGACCACATGGTAGCGGTCGCCGTCGACCAGCACCTCGGGCACGAGAAGCCGCGTATTGTAGGTGCCGGCCTGCACCGCGCCATAGGCGCCGGCGGTCGCGATCGCGATCAGGTCGCCCGGTCGCAGCGCCGGCAGATCGCGCCCCAGCGCAAGATAGTCGCCCGTCTCGCAGACCGGGCCGACCACGTCGACGATGCTGCGGGCAGCGTCCGGCGACGGCTCGACCACGGGACGGATGTCGTGCCAGGCGTCATAGAGCGTCGGCCGCACGAGATCGTTCATGGCCGCATCGACGATCAGGAAATTCTTGGCGTCGCCATGCTTCATGTAGACGACTTCGGCGACGAGAATGCCGGCATTGCCGACGATCAGCCGCCCCGGCTCGAAGATCACCTTCAGCCCGAGTGGCGCGATTCGCTTGCGCACGATCGCCGCATAGGCGTCCGGCAGCGGCGGCGGCTCGTTGTCGAGCCCGTAGGGAAAGCCGAGCCCGCCGCCCAGGTCGACATGACGGATGTCGTGCCCGTCGGCTCTCAGCGTCCCGGTCAGCTCCGCCAGCAGCTTGAACGCGTCGTCGAAGGGCTGCAATTCGGTGATCTGGCTGCCGATATGCATGTCGATGCCGACGACTCGGATGCCGGGCAGCGAAGCCGCGCGTCGGTAGACTTCGCGCGCATGCTGCCAGGGGATGCCGAACTTGTTCTCGGCCTTGCCGGTGGCGATCTTGCGATGCGTGCGCGCGTCGACATCCGGATTGATCCTGAGCGAGACCGGCGCGATCTTTCCCGCCGCCGCGGCGCGCGCCGACAGGAG
>JBQCFH010000273.1:0-13915 GCA_051959385.1 Rhizobiaceae bacterium
GCATGGACATAGACGGTGCGGAACGGCTCCTCGTCCATGAAGTGGAGGCCCATCATCATCATCCGGGCGACCCAGAAGAAGATGATGTCGAAGCCGGTGACGAGCACGCTCGTCGGATAATAGGTCTCGAGCGCCTTCGTCCTGTCCGGCCAGCCGAGCGTCGAGAAAGGCCAGAGCGCCGAGGAGAACCAGGTGTCGAGCACGTCCTCGTCGCGGGTCAGGATCTCGCCCGGCTGGAAGTTTTCCAGCCTTTCCTGCACCCAGGCCTTCCAAGGTCCTTCCAGCGCTAGGTAATGCTCGACGGCGGCGTCAAGCGCCTCCTCTTCCGTGCGGGCGACGAAGACCTGCCCGTCCGGCCCGTACCAGGCGGGGATCTGGTGCCCCCACCAGAGCTGGCGCGAGATGCACCAGGGCTGGATGTTCTCCATCCAGTCGAAATAGGTCTTCTCCCAATTCTTCGGCACGAAATTGGTGCGGCCCTCGCGGACCGAGGCGATGGCCGGTCGGGCCAGCGCTTCGGCGTCGGCGAACCACTGGTCGGTCAGCATAGGTTCGATCACGACGCCCGACCGGTCGCCGAACGGCTGCATGATTTTCTTGTTCTCGACATAGGGGACTTCGTTGCCATCGGCGTCCCTGACCGTCACCGCCAGGCCTTCGGCGTTGATCGCCGCAACGATCCGCTTGCGGGCCTCGTAACGATCGAGGCCGCGATATTCGTCGGGCACGAGGTTGATCGCGTCCACATCCGCTTCGCTCGGCAGCTCTCCGGTGCGGACGATCTCGGCCGCGCGCGCGGCGCATTCGGCGTAAGGCTCGCCGTCGCTGCGCATGGCCGCGACGCTATTCATCAGGCGGTAGAGCGGGATCCTGTTGCGGCGAGCGACCTGATAGTCGTTGAAATCATGCGCGCCGGTGATCTTCACCGCGCCCGAGCCGAATGCGGGATCGGGATATTCGTCGGTGATGATCGGGATCAGCCGGCGATGCTCCTTCGGGCCGACCGGGATTTCACAAAGCTTGCCGACGATCGGCCGATAACGCTCATCCGAGGGATGAACCGCGACCGCGCCGTCGCCAAGCATGGTTTCCGGCCGGGTCGTCGCGATGGAAATGTAGTCGCGTTCTTCCTCGAAGAGGATGTTGCCGTCGGCGTCCTTCTCGACATAGGTGTAGGTCTCGCCACCGGCCAGCGGGTACTTGAAGTGCCACATATGGCCGTCGACTTCCCGGTTCTCGACTTCGAGATCGGAAATGGCCGTCTCGAATGCCGGATCCCAATTGACCAGCCGCTTGCCGCGATAGATCAGCCCCTCCTGGTAGAGGGTGACGAAGACCTCGATGACCGCCCTCGACAGGCCCTCGTCCATCGTGAAGCGCTCGCGCGACCAGTCGCAGGAGGCGCCGAGGCGCTTCAGCTGATTGAAGATCTGACCGCCGGACGCCGCCTTCCATTCCCAGACCTTTTCGATGAAGGCTTCGCGCCCGAGATCGCGGCGCTGGATCTGGCGCTCCATCAACTGCCGCTCGACCACCATCTGGGTCGCAATGCCGGCATGGTCCATGCCGGGCTGCCAGAGCACGTTCTTGCCGCGCATTCGCTCGAAGCGCACCATGATGTCCTGCAGCGTGTTGTTGAGCGCATGGCCCATGTGCAGCGAGCCGGTGACATTCGGCGGCGGAATGACGATGGCGAAGGCTTCGGCGCCTTCTTCCGCACCCGCGCCGGCGCGGAAGGCATCGGCCTCTTCCCAGCGGGCGGCGATCTTCGGCTCCACGCCGGCCGCGTCGTAATTCTTCTCTAGCATCGGGAGGGTTCCAGATTTCTGGTCCGTTCAGGCCCGGGTGTAAACCGGATGGACCGCCGCAAGTCAACTGCGGCGGGCGAACCCGGTTCGGCCCAGGCCCGTTAGGTCAGGGGAAGCGCCTCTTGGCGGTAGCGGTCGCCAGCACCTGGCCGCCGGCGTCGAGAGCCTCTGCCGTCATACGATAAATATGCGGCGCTGGCGGGCATGGGCCTCGATAGCGGAATGCGCCATAGGCGAGCTTGCCGTTCCCGGAATAGGCGACCGTGCCGCCCCCGTGGGGATAATCCGGCGCATTGAGATCCGTCATATGGATGCGCAGCTTCTTCGTTCCCGCAGGAACATCGGAAACCGTCATCGGCGGCGATTTGAAATCAAAGCATTTCTGCGTCGGCCCCCAGACGAAGCTGAGGCCCATGGCCGATGCGGCAGTCGAAAGACAGGCCGTTGAAGCGATCACGCATGCTGCAAGAAAAGCCGACTTCATGGAAAGCCTTCCCTGGAGGTGGAGATAGCCTCCCGGCGCGTCTTTTCTAGCTGCCGGCGCCGCGCGCCACGCGCTCGATTTCCTCGCGCACCAGCCGCTCGACCAGTGCCGGCAGGTTATTGTCGAGCCAATCCTGCAGCATCGGCCGCATCATCTCTTCGGCCAGCTCCTCGAAGCTGCGCCTGCGGTTTGCCGAGAATGCCTCGTTCAATTCCCCGAACGCTGCCGCGACCTGCCGTCCCGCCTGTTCGGACAGGATGCCGGATTTCGGTTCGACCGTTTTCTGCTGCTCCGGCTGGAAAGTGGAAAGCGCGCCAAGCCTCTCGCTGAGTTCGGCGATCATCTCATCCTGATCGAGGCCCACATCGTCGGAGGCGCCGGCGAGAGCCTCTTCCACCGCGGAGAAGTTCGGCAGGGTCGGATGCTTCGCCGCCGCGGCCGCCTTCGCTTCCTCGGCGACCGAAGAGAAGGACGCGCCCTTCACCTCGGCCTTGATATCCGCGAGCGTAGGGGAAGCGGCCGGCTTCGCCCGGCCGGCTTCATGCGCCTCGGCGCTCGCGCGCAGATCCGCACGGAAGCTCTCGACTTCGATCACGCTTCCCGAGCGGTTCGACGCCGGCTCCGCCGCCGCGGGGGCCGGCTCCGCCGGCTGCTTTGCAGTATCGCTATCCTCGATGATCCTGCGGATCGATGCGAGAATCTCTTCCATCGAAGGTTCGCGCTGCGCGCTGTTCGCTTGAGCCATCGTCACTTTAGCCGCCCCTTGTGACCGTTTGCGCGATCGGCGCACGCGCCGAATCACTGGCACCAGCGTAGCCGACCGGGGCGCGGCTGAGAATCCCCCGCTTTCCGCGCTTTCGCCTTTGCCACAGGGAAATGCCGCCAGCTGGCGCGCGGGCGCAACGCGCCCGGCCGGCAGCGGTGCGCAGTCTTAGCGGCCGTCAGGCGTGCGCAAGCCGTACCACTTGTCCTTGACGGCGTTGTAATGCTCTTCCGGATGGTATTCGGCGACCGACAGGCCGAGCCTGCCCGCCGAAAGCCTTCCGATCGCCGACAGGATGGCGTAACTCGCCACGACGAGGTCGCGTTGCGCGCTCACCTGGTTGATTTGCGCGGAGATGAGATCCGCCTGCGAATTCAACACGTCGAGCGTGGTGCGCTGGCCGACATTGCGCTCCTCGATGACGCCGTTGAGCGCCAGTTGCGCGGCCTTGACGGCCTCGGCATTGGCCCGCGTCGATTCCTTGGCCGCCTGGTATTGCGACCATGCGGCGGCGACCGCGGCGCGAACCTGGTCGCGGCTGACGTCGACCTGGATGCGTGCCTGGCCAAGCGATTCCTTGGCCTGGCGAACCTGCGCCGAGGCGCGCCCGCCCTGGTAGATCGGCACCGACAGCGACAGGCCGATGCTCGCGGAATTATCCCAGCCGTTCGGGCTGGCGGCGCTCGCCGGAGCGCGGTTGACGAAGTCGCGGTTGAGGCTTGCCTGCGCCGCAATGCTCGGCAGCAACGTGCCTTCCGCCGACTTCACCGAGAATTCGGACGCGTCCACCAGCGCTTCGGTGCTGCGGATGGCCGGATGCTCCGCCGCGGCGATCGCGAAAGCCGCCGCGAGGCTGGAGGGAAGCAGCCTGGCGATCGGCTGCGCCGCTTGCAGTTTTCCCGGATCGTCTCCGATGACCTGGTGATAGGTAGCGGCGCTTGAGAGAACCGCGGCCCTTGCGGCGCTCAACTGGGCGATGGCGAGCGCCTGGCTGGCCTGTGCCTGGGCGACGTCCGTCCTCGTGCCCTCGCCAACATCCAGCCGCGAATTCGCCGCGCGGACCTGCTCGTTCAGGAAGGCCAGGTTGCGTTCCCTGAACTGCGCGATCTGGCGGTTCAGGATCACGTCCATATAGGCGCTGACGGCGTTGAAGAGGATGTTCTCCTCGGTATTGCGCAGGCTCTCGTCCTGCGCGCGCACCTGGGCCTCCGCCGCGCGAACGTTGTTGAGCGTCTGGAAGCCGTCGAAAAGCGTCTGCTGGATGCTCACGCCGAACCCGCCCGTGGTGAGCTGAATGCCGCGCTGTGAGGCATAGTTGATATTGCTGTTGCCCGTGATGACGGGCCGCCACCCGGATTTGGCGATCGCCACGCCCTCATCGGTGACGCGAACGCCGGCGCGGCTGGCGTTCAGGGTTGAGTTGTATTGATAGGCCTTCGTCAGCGCGCCGAAGATCGTCTCGGCCGAAGCGGCCGTGACCCCGAGCCCGCTGACCGACAGCAGCAAGGCCGCGGCAGTACTGTTCCGAAAGAGCGACAAGACCCACCTCATATCCGTTTGGCAGGGACGTCCCGGCCGCACCCTCGACAAAGGCCGACAGCGCGGCCCGCTTGATTCCCCAATACCCGCCTCTCCGACCTTGCTTCGAGACGGGACCTCACCGCGACGCCACCCCTCCACCTCGATCAGAATTCGAACGCCGGCGCGCGCCGGAACCCGGGCAGCGGCCTTATCGCGGCGTTGAATGCCCGGCGGCACGAAACCACGCCGCCATCCTTCACGCAGATCCGCGCGATGCCGGCATTGCCCTCGCCCGTCACGGCGACCAGCCTTCCTCCGTCGGCCAGCTGCCCGAAAAGCGCCTCGGGAACCTCGTCCACCGCCCCGTCAAGCAGGATCACGTCGTAGGGGGCGCCTTGCGGATAGCCGTTCTCCAGGGCGCCCTCGACCACCGTCACATTGTCGAAGCCGATGCTTGCCAGGGTGGAGCGCGCCGTTTCGGCCAGATCGGGCTCGCATTCCAGCGCGACGACCGAAGCGCCCAGCCGGGAAAGCACGGCGGACGAATAGCCGGTGCCGCAGCCGACATCGAGCACCCGGTCGGAGGCGCGAACGGCCGCCAGCTGCGCGAGCCTGGCGAAAGGAGCCGGCTCCATCAGATAGCGCGCGCGCCCGGAGCGGGTCGGGATGTTGATGTCCTCGTCGAGATAGGCGAGCGGACGGCGCACGGCGGGAAGGAACGCTTCGCGCGGGATGCCGCCCATTGCATGGAGAACGCGCGGATCGGTGATGCCGGTGGTGCGCAATTGGCCGTCCACCATCTTGACCCGCAAAAGCGCATATTCGGCTGTCATCGTCGCGTCGGCTCGTCCCCAGGCGCAATGGCGCCGCGTGTGATTATAGCGGCGCAAAGGCCGCCTTGGAATATGACCGCCGGGAACCGCCCGGACGCCTCGTCCCGAAACGCCCGCTGAATCGCGGCGTCAGTCAATGAAACGTGTGACAAAAACAGCCCGCAACGTCAATCAAACACTAGGCAATTGGCGAGTCAGGCCTTTTTCCCTGTTGCAGAAAAGTCCCATCATCGAATAAACGGTTCGCGGCGCCTGGGAAGACCATTGCCCATGACCGGAGGCCGCCCGCGCAGCCCCACCGTTTCCTGTATCGGACGGCAAAAAGAGAATCAGGGCATGCGGCGGGCGATCGAAAAAATGGGATGACGCCGCGCGGAAAGGCGTCTCGCCGCTTGTCGGTCTTTGAACGCTCTGTTAACAGAACGCGCATTAAGCCCAGCGATGGGGCCTCGTGGCGGAGTGGTTACGCAGAGGACTGCAAATCCTTGCACCCCGGTTCGATTCCGGGCGAGGCCTCCAAGCCGGCGCATCTTGCGCCGCGTGAATAAGCAAAGATCACCGCTTCGTCGGACGGTCTCGCCGGATCGGTGAGAGCACTGGTGCCGGCCTAGCGCCTGCCGTTCCTCCACCGCTCCCAGCGAACGACCAGCTTCCGCCGCCAGCGCCTGACGCTCGGGAACTCGTAGGAGAGGACGAGCAGGCCGAGCGGGATCATCCAGAACCCCAGGATCGGCAGGAAACCGAAGATGCCGAGCACCACCAGCCCGACGCCGATCGCGATTCGCACCGGCCGCGAGCGCGGCAGCTTGACGGTCCTTCCGAACAGATGGATCGCGTGATCGCGACCGCGCGTCGCATGAGCATCGTCGGCGTCGGTCATGATCGGTCGGGCATCCCTGTGCTGGAGCGGCTGCGAGCCTGCATATGGGATATGGGAGCTTTGAAAACCAGCGGGCCGGCCTTCATCCCCCGCGCTGCGAACCCATATTTACCGCATCGCAAAATTGCCGATTGTGCCTTTGCAATAGCCGAAACGGTTTGCTATAGGCAGCGGCGCCTGCACAGAGTTCCCCGGTAGCTCAGCGGTAGAGCAACCGGCTGTTAACCGGTTGGTCGATGGTTCGAATCCGTCCCGGGGAGCCAGTTTCTTCGTGAAGGGCAGGAATTCCAAGAAATCAGGGGCGTATAGCTTCCCTCGGGGTACACCGAGAGGGCACCGCTGGGATGAAGATGGACGTGAACTAAGCGCAGCAAGGCTGGGTGGCGCTACGGACGCAAAATCCCGAAGCACCTTCGCGCTGCGCTCGGACAAAGAACTTGAAATCGTCATCCCCTTGGGCCGTTCGGAAGCCGACGCCCTGAGGAAATGCCCGAAAGTGGACGCTAAGGTTGAGCGCAGCTTTGGCTAACTGCAAATCCGGCCGCGACACCCTACGTCTTGAAACTTGGCCACTTGTGACCCTTCATATCAATCCAGATTCCAGTCTTCATGCAGTCTCGGAAGTGGGCCATGCAAACGGAAGGGCTCATGTCGTGCCGAGCTTTACGAAATGCCTGACACAGTTTTATATGATTCGTACAGGTCGCGGACGTAACAGCTGAAGCACCGGAGATTGAAGAAAAAAAAACAATTGAGATGATCGCGACAGCGGTGAGCGCGGACGTGGAATTTTTTAGCGTTATCATCGATGCTCTCCCTCTCGTCTATCCGAAATTGGTGCGCCAGACTCGAATTATCATCAACTCACGATATAGAAGTAGCTACCTCAATACTGTGGCGTAGGCGAGATAGTGGATAATCCACTGCCTGACCTGAGGTACACCAGCGGGCCATCAATAGGTACACCGCAACGGTGTTGCCCCTGAGGGAGCCCGTACCTACAACTAGTTTATTTCCTTGCTATTTCCCGCCATCATCGGCGGTTTGATTTCCCCAGAACGCCGTCCCGGGAGCCACTTTCCTAAATCAGATCGTCCATCGGGCGGCTGTGTCGCGCCGGCCTTGCCGCAAGACCGCTGGCCGTCCATTCGCCTCGCGACCAGCTGTTCAGCCGAGTTCGGCGTTTCCTAGCGCCGGGCGTCGCCGCCCGGGGCGGCTTCGGATCAACCGCCGGCGAATGGCAGCGGGGTGATGTCCTTGGCCATCTCCGCGTCCCTCTCGGCCACACGCTTATACGCCGGTCGGGCCGAAATCCGGCTGAGATAATCCGCGAAAGCCGGCTTGTCCGGCACCGCCTTCATGATGCCGATGGTGAAAGCCAGCGCGCTGGCAAGCTGCGTGTCGGCGGCGGTGAACCGATCGCCGGCCGCATAGGGCTGCCGGGAGAGAATGCGGTTCAGGTTGGCGATCACATCCTCGAAGAGCCCAAAGGAATAATCGTTGCTCCTGTAGGTCAATCCGTGCGCCCGTGCCGCCACCGCCGGATCGAAAACGGCATCGCAATAGACGAGCGAGGTCAGGTAAGGACCGCGGTCCCTGTCGCCTACCGCCGGCGCCAGCCCGGCTTGCGGAAAGGCATCCGCGAGATAGATCGAGATCGCCGCGCGTTCGGTGATCACGATGCCGTCGTGCTCGATAGCGGGCACCTTCTTGCTGGACTGCACGTCGCGGTAGCTCTCCGGCGCCCCGCCCGGCGCGCGCACGTCGACGATTTCGATCTCATAGGGCTGGCCGAGTTCCTCCAGGAGCCAGAAGATGCTGGAGGAACGCGACCAGGGACAATGATAGAATTTCAGCATGACGGATCTCCCGGCCTCGGTACGGGACGCACATAGCAGGCCCCAGAGGCCCGAAAAAGGAAGGGCGCCCGCGCGGGCGCCCTTCCCCATTTCCTCGACCGGCGGAAGCCGGCTTACTTCGGCAGCTTGTCGTCCACGCCCTTGACGTAGAAATTCATGCCGAGCAGCGTCTTGTCGTCCGCGACCTCGCCATCCTTCAGCCACTGCGACCCGTCCTGCTTGTAGACCGGGCCAGTGAACGGGTTCCAGCCGCCGGCGATCTTCTGCTTGGTCGCCTCGGCCATCGCCTTCACGTCGTCCGGCATGTTGGTGAACGGCGCCAGCTTGACCGCGTCGTCCTTGATGCCGAGCCACACATTGTCCGGCTTCCAGGTGCCATCCATCGCCGCCTTGACCCGGCTGACGTAGTACGGACCCCAATTGTCCGTGTTGGCGGTCAGCTGCGCGTGCGGCGCGAACTTGATCATATCGGAGGACTGGCCGAAGCCGAGCTTGTGCCGCTCTTCGGCAACCTGCAGCGCGGCGGTTGAATCCGTGTGCTGCGTGATGATGTCCGCCCCCTGGTCGAACAGCGCCTTCGCCGCATCCGCCTCCTTGCCCGGATCGAACCAGGTGTTGACCCAGACGATCTTCGCCTTGAAGTTCGGGTTGACCGACTGCGCGCCGAGCATGAAGGAATTGATGCCCATCACCACTTCCGGGATCGGGAAGGAGACGATGTAGCCGGCGATGCCGGTCTTCGACATCTTCGCCGCGATCTGGCCCATCACGTAGCGACCTTCGTAGAAGCGGGCGTTGTAGATGCCCATGTTCTTGGCCATCTTGAACCCGGTGGCGTGCTCGAACATCACCTTCGGGAATCGCTTGGCGACCTTCAGCTCCGCGTCCATGAAGCCGAAGGACGTGCCGAAGATGATGTTGCAGTGCTCGCGCGCCAGTCTTTCGAAGGCGCGCTCGGCGTCCGGCCCTTCGTTGACGTTCTCGAGATAGGTTGTGTCGACCTTGTCGCCGAGTTCCTTGATGACTTCCTGCCGGCCCTGCTCGTGCTGGTAGGAATAGCCGAAATCGCCGATCGGGCCGGTGTAGACCCAGCACGCCTTGAACTTGCCGGCGGCGTAGGCGTTCGCCGCAACCGCCATGGCGGCCGTCGCGGTCAGTGCGAATAGAAGTTTTTTCATGATGTTACCTCTCTGAGACTTTTGACTTCCAATTGTCGTTTTCGTCAACGGTCCGGCACGAAGGCGCGCCCGAGCGAAGCCGGGGTATTCACCATCGTCAACCGCCTGTTGCGCGAGATTAGAACAAGTACGACGACGGTTGCCAGATAGGGAAGCGAAGAAAGGAACTGCGTCGGCACGGATTTTATCGCCGCAAGCAGCCAGTATAGGGGCGCGGGCAGGAAGCCGAGCGCGTTCAAGTCGATCGCCTGCACGTGAAGCTGGGCGATGGTGAGCGCGCCGAAAAGATAGGCGCCGGCGAAGACGCGCCACGGCCGCCACGAGGCGAACACCACCAGCGCCAGCGCGATCCAGCCCCTTCCCGCCGTCATGTCCTCGATCCATTGCGGCGTGTAGACGAGCGAAAGCTGCGCGCCTGCAAGCCCGGCGCAGGCGCCGCCGAACATCACCGCCAGATAGCGGATGCCGATCACGGGGATGCCGAGCGCATGCGCCGAGCCGTGGTTGTCGCCGACCGAGCGCAGCGTCAGCCCGGCCCGCGTCCGGAACAGGAACCAGGCGACCGCGATCACGAGCACGATCGAGAGATAGAAGAGCGGGTTCTCGCCGAACAGCAATCCACCGACGAACGGCAAATCGCTGAGGCCGGGGATATGGATGTTTGTCATCCTGACGCCCGGATGGCCGACGAAGGGTTCGCCGAGCATTCCGGAGAGTCCGAGCCCGAGCAGCGTCAGCGCCAGGCCCGTCGCCACCTGGTTCGTCACCAGCGTCAGCGTGAGGAAGGCGAACAGGAGCGAAAAGACGGCGCCGACGATGATCGCTGCCAGCACGCCGAGCCAGGGCGAGCCGGTCGAATAGGCGGCCGCGAAGCCGCTGACGGCGCCCATGACCATCATGCCCTCGACGCCGAGGTTGAGAACGCCGGAGCGCTCGACCACCAGTTCGCCAATCGCGGCGATCAGCAGAGGCGTCGACGCGGTGACGATGGTGATCAGGACGGCTTCAAGAATGTTCAAGAGCGGCCTCCCTGAGGGCGTGGCGGGTGCGCACAAGCCGGATGCGGTAGTAGATCAGCGTGTCGCTGGCGAGCACGAAGAAGAGCAGCATGCCCTGGAATACGCGCGCGGTCTTGTCCGATATGCCGATCGCCGCCTGGGCGGCCTCGCCGCCGAGATAGGAGAGCGCCAGAACGAGGCCGGCGGCGATGATGCCGATCGGATTGAGGCGGCCGAGGAAGGCGACGATGATCGCGGTGAAGCCGTAGCCGGGCGAGATCACCGGCTGAAGCTGGTTGATTGTCGAGGACACTTCCGAGATCCCCGCCAGACCGGCGAGCGCGCCGGAAATCAGGAAGCCGAAGAAGACCATGCGCGCGCTCGAGAAGCCGGCGAAGCGGCCGGCGCGCGGGCTCTGCCCGATCACCTTGACCTCGAAGCCCTTCAGCGTGCGCGCCATCATGAACCAGACGACGAGCGCGGCGACGATCGCGAAGACGAAATCCCAGCTCGCGCGTCCCTGCTCCGGAAAAAGCTGCGGCAGCGTGGCGGCGTCGCTGAAGGCGATCGTCTGCGGGAAATTGTAGCCTTGCGGGTCGCGCCAGGGGCCGCGCACCACCCAATCGAGGAAAAGCTGCGCGACATAGACGAGCATCAGGCTCGACAGTATCTCGTTGGTGTTGAAGCGTACTTTCAGGAACGCCGGTATCGCCGCGTAGAGCGCGCCGCCGATCATGCCCATGATCAGCATGAGCGGCAGCAGGAAGATGCCCTGATAGTCCGGCACCAGCACCGGCAGGATGGATCCTGTGATGGCGCCGATGGTGAACTGCCCCTCGGCGCCGATGTTCCAGTTGTTGGAGCGGTAGCAGACCGCAAGCCCCACGGCGATCAGGATCAGCGGCGCGGCCTTCACCGCCAGTTCGTGCACCTGCCAGAGCTGGGTAAGCGGCGAGACGAAGTAGATATACATCGCGGTCACCGGGTTCCTGCCAAGCAGAGCGAAGAGGACGGCGCCGAAGAGGAGCGTCAGCGCGAAGGCGATGAAGGGTGAAAGCGCGGAGAACAGCGCCGAGTGCTGCGGCCGCTTGACGAGCTCGATGCGCATCAGGCGGCCTCCCCGACATGGTGCCCTTGCTCGGGCGAGGCCCCGCCCATGAGCAATCCGACCTTTTCGAAGGTCGCTTCGGCGATCGGCAGGGGCGCGGACATCGACCCGTCATGCATGACGGCGATGTAGTCCGAAATCTCGAAGAGTTCGTCGAGGTCCTGACTGATGACCAGGACGGCCGAACCGGCGCGCGCCAGCTCGATGAGCGCCTGGCGGATACGCGCCGCCGCTCCCGCGTCGACGCCCCAGGTCGGCTGGTTGACGACCATCACGCTCGGCCGGCGGTCGAGCTCCCGGCCGACGATGAATTTCTGCAGATTGCCGCCCGAAAGCGCGGCTGCCTCCGGGTCCTTGCCGCTCATGCGGACGTCCATGCGCTCGACGATGCGCTCCGACGCGCTCTCGATTTTTGCCGTCCGGATCGTGCCGAGCGGCCCGAGGAAGGCCTTGCCGTCGGTGGCGAAGCGCGAAAGGAGCAGGTTTTCGGAAAGGGACATCAGCGGCGCGGCGCCATGGCCGAGCCTCTCCTCCGGGACGAAGGCGGCGCCGAGCAGCCGGCGTTTCGAGATGGAAAGGTGCCCCGCATCCCTGCCGTTTATGCGGACCGAACCGGCGTCGTCCTGCAGCGCCTCGCCCGAAACCGCTTCGAAGAACTCGCCCTGTCCGTTGCCGGCGACGCCGGCGATCCCGACCACCTCGCCTGCGCGGACCGAAAGGTCGATGGCGCGCAGCGGCACCGAGAACGGCGTCGCCGCCTTGCGGCTCAGCGCCCGTATTTCGAGCAGCGGCGGATGGTCCGCCCTTGCATCCACCGGCGGACGCGTGACGGCGTTCACCTCGGTGCCGACCATCATGCGGGCGAGCGAGGCGGCCGTCTCCTGCCTCGGATCGCAATGGCCGACCACCTTGCCGTGGCGCAGCACGGTGGCGCCGTCGCACATGCGCTTCACTTCTTCGAGGCGGTGCGAGATGTAGAGGATCGACTTCCCCTCCGAGCGCAGCCGCTCCAGCGTCTCGAAGAGCTTGTCGGCCTCCTGCGGCGTCAGCACCGAGGTGGGCTCGTCGAGGATGATCAAGTCCGGCGTCTGCAACAGGCAGCGGATGATCTCGATGCGCTGGCGTTCGCCGACCGAAAGATCGCCGACGAGCGAATAGGGATCGAGCGGCAGCCCATAGCTGTAGGAGAGCGCCTTCGCCTTGGCCGCGATCGTGCTGATCGGCGAGCCGTCATCCAGCGAAAGAGCGATGTTCTCCGCTGCGGTAAGGGCGTCGAACAGGGAAAAATGCTGGAAGACCATGCCGATGCCGAGCTGCCTGGCCTTGCCCGGGCTGCCGATCGTCACCTGCTCGCCCTTCCAGCGGATTTCGCCCGAATAGGGCTCGAGCGAGCCGAACAGCATCTTGACGAAAGTCGATTTGCCGGCGCCGTTCTCGCCGAGAAGCGCGTGGATCTCGCCGCGGTTGATCTTGAGATCGACGCCGTCGCAGGCCCGGAGCGAGCCGAAAATCTTGGTCAGCCCGCGCACGTCCAGCAGGGCTTCGCCGGCATTGCCGCGTTCAGCGTCCACCGTGTCCTCCGGATTCTTTTTATGTTCCCGTCGCGATCCTAGGCGAGAAAGACGGCGCCCGCAAAGCGTGGTCCATTTGAAATAGCTTCAATTGTTTCACGCGCAGTCTTCCAGGCGTCGTCACGGCACCAGGACGGTCACGCCGGTGGTCTTCCTGGCCTCCAGGTCACGGTGCGCCTGCGCGGCATCGGCGAGCTTGTAGCGCTGCTTGACTTCGATCTTGACGGCGCCGCTCTTCACCACGTCGAAGAGCGCCTCGGCGGATTTCTCAAGGTCCTCGCGTTTGGCGTTGTAGGTGAAGAGCGTGGGCCGGGTGACATAGAGCGAGCCCTTCTGCGCCAGCACGCCGAGATTGAACGGCGGCACCGGGCCGGAGGACTGGCCGAACAGCGCCAGCAGGCCGAACGGCTTCAGGCAGTTCAGCGAGCCCTCGAACGTATCCTTGCCGACGGAATCGTAGACGACGTCGCAGAGCTTGCCGCCGGTGATCTTCTTCACCTCCTCGGCGAAGTCCTGTTCGCGGTAGTTGATGACGTGGTCGAAGCCGTGCGCCTTGGCAAGCTCGACCTTTTCGGCCGAGCCGGCGGTGCCGATCGTGGTCGCGCCGAGATGCTTCGCCCACTGGCCCGCGATCAAGCCGACGCCGCCCGCCGCCGCATGGAAGAGACTCGTATCGCCGCGCTTCACCTTGAAGGTGCGCAGCAGGAGATATTCGGCGGTCATGCCTTTCAGCATCATGCCGGCGGCGACTTCATCGGAGATGCCGTCCGACACCTTGACCACGCGGTCGGCTGCGATGATGCGCCGTTCGGCATAGCCGCCGACGCCGACGGCATAGGCGATCCGGTCGCCCGGCCGGAAACCCTCCACCCCCTCACCGACTTCCAGCACCTTGCCGGCGCCTTCGCCGCC
>JBQCFH010000274.1:0-13470 GCA_051959385.1 Rhizobiaceae bacterium
GAAAACGGCGAAGCGGCGGCGGTCGTCCTCTCCGACCGGAATCTCCTCGCCAATGCCATGCAGATCGCGACGCGCCTCTCCGTGTCGCCGCGAGACCGGCTGATCCACGCGCTTCCGGCCTCGGATGCTCTTGGCCTTACCGCCGGGCTGCTCCTGCCCCTGCTTTCCGGAGCAGAGACGCGGTTCGCCGAGCCCTCCGCAAACCAGCCGCAAGGTCTGGAATTCAGGGCGGGTACCGTCCCCACGATCATCGTAGGGTCGGGTGCATTCCTCGCCGCCTATGCCGATGCGGCTAAAGCCGAGGATGCCGCGGAACGTCGGATTATTCTCGCGCATGGCGTGACGCTTGGCGCGGAAGCCGCCCGGCTCTGGGCGGACCGGCCCGGCGGTTCGGTTCTGGAGGCCTTCGCGCGCCCCGAAGCCGCCGGCGTGATCACGATCAACAGCCTGACCCATAGCCGCCCGGGAAGCGCCGGCAGGCTGCTCCCCGGCATGCAGATACGGCTGGAGGCGGTAGAGGGCATGGCCGATGGCGGACGGCTGTGGATATCCGGCCCCAACGTGATGCTCGGCACCCTGCGCGGCGATGCGCCCGGCATCCTGCAGCCGCCGCTGGCGGGATGGCACGATACGGGCGAAGCGGTTTCGACGGACCGCGAGGGTTTCTTCTCGAGGCATGGCCGCGCCGACGGCATCGCGGCGGTTGCAAAGTCGCGGGAAACCCCACGCCCACACGGAAGGCGGGCGAAGGCGGCTTGATCAGTCCACGTTCCGGTCGTCTGCCAGCCCGGCGCGGCCGGATTTGCCGTCTTCCTCTTCCTCTTCGGCATCCGCCTCGAGAGCGCCGATTTCCTCGTCCGCACGATGTGAGTAGGCGCGAAAGCCAAAGGGCAGCGATCCAAGATAGAGCAGCGCGGAAGCGACGAGCGTCTGCCATGTATAGTTCGCCAGGAGCGAGACGTAGAGCACCACGATCAGGATCAGCGGCAGCACGATGTCGCGATGGATCTTGGTGCTGATCCCCTTGCCGGAATAGACCGGGAGCCTGCTGACCAGCAGCAGCGCCACCCGAAAGGCATAGATCGTCGAGGCATAGGCGAAAAAAGGCGTCCGTTCGACGCCGAGGAAGCCCAGATAAGCGGGCAGCAGCACCAGCACGGCGCCGGCCGGCGCGGGGACGCCGACGACATAATCCGCGTGACGCCCCGGGACATTCGGCGCCTCGCCCATCACGTTGAAGCGCGCCAGGCGCAGCGCGCAGGCGATGGCGAAGATGAGTGCGGCGATCCAGCCGAGGCCCCTCGCCTGCTCCAGCACATAGGCATAGAGCACGAGCGCGGGCGCGACGCCGAAATTGACGATGTCGGCGAGCGAATCCATCGGCGCGCCGAATTTCGTCGTGGTCTTCAGCATGCGCGCGGTGCGGCCGTCGATCCCGTCGAGGAAGGCGGCGACGAGCACCATGATGACGGCGGTCTCGAACCGCCCTTCGAAGGCGAGGCGTATGCCCGAAAGGCCCGCGCAGATGGCCAGAACCGTGATCAGGTTCGGCACGATCATGCGCAGCGGTATCTCGCGTATGCGCGGGCCGCTCAGGCCATGCGGTTCGAAGGGAGGAAACGGGCCGACCATCAGACCGCGACGCCGCTAGGATACACGAACGAGCGGCGGCGTCGGCTGTCCGCCGAATTCGGCCAGGATGGTCTCGCCGGCGATCGCCGTCTGACCGACCGCGGCACGGATGACCGCGCCCGCCGGCAGATAGACGTCGACGCGCGAGCCAAAACGGATCAGGCCGAAGCGCTCGCCGATCCCGATATCGTCGTTCACGCCCGTCCAGCAAAGGATGCGCCGCGCCACCAGCCCGGCGATCTGCACAACGGCCACAGTGCCGTTGGGGCTCTCGATGAGAAGTCCGTTGCGCTCGTTCTCGGCGCTCGCCTTGTCGAGCTCGGCGTTCAGATACTTGCCCGGCCGGTGCTCGACACGGGTGATGCGGCCGCGCACCGGAGCGCGGTTCACGTGGCAGGAGAACACGTCCATGAACACGGAAATGCGGGTCATTTCACCCGCCTCGAGGCCGAGCTCGCGCGGCGGCACGGCGGGACCGACCGAGGTTATCCTTCCGTCGGCGGGACTCACCACCCAGCGGTCATCGACGGGGGTAACGCGCGGCGGATCGCGGAAGAAAAAGGCGCACCACCCGGTGAGGACGAGGCCGATCCAGAAGAGCGGCGTCCAGGCGGCGCCGAGCAGGAGAGAGGCGACGGCGAAGGCGGCGATGAAGGGATAGCCTTCACGGCGCACGGGGACGAAGGCATTGCGGATCGTGTCGACGAGGCTCATTGCCGGTTCCTTTGCCCGGCATTGCATAGAGCAAAGCCCGGCACGCTGCAACGCCGCGGGACGGCTTGCCGGGGCGCCGCGCATTCTGCCATCATCCCGGCCGATATCGAACCGGGAGAATGCACGAAATGGCGAAGCGGATAGTGTTCACGGGCGGATCGGGCAAGGCCGGAAGGCATGTCGTTCCCTATCTGGTCGGCCGGGGCCACGAGGTCCTGAACGTCGATCTCACGCCGCTCGACCACCCCGGGGTCAACACGCTGATCGCCGATGTATGCGACAGCGGACAGGTCTTCAATGCGCTGTCGATGCATTTCGGTTTCGGCGGTTACGAGACGGGGAAAGGCCCCGCCCCCGTGGACGCCGTCGTGCACTTCGCCGCGATCCCGCGCGTGCTGATCAAGCCGGACAACGAGACGTTCCGCGTCAACACGATCAGCACCTATAACGTCATCGAGGCGGCAATTAAGCTCGGCATCCGCAAGATCGTCATCGCGTCGAGCGAGACGACCTATGGCGTCTGCTTCGCCGAGGGCGACAAGGATTTCCATTCCTTCCCGCTCGAGGAGGACTACGACATCGACCCGATGGACAGCTACGGCCTGTCGAAGGTCGTCAACGAGAGGACCGCGCGCGCCTTCGCGATGCGGAGCGGCGCCGACATCTATGCACTTCGGATCGGCAACGTCATCGAGCCGCACGAATACGGCCGCTTTCCGGGATTCCTGGCCGATCCGCCGTCGCGCAAGCGCAATGCGTGGAGCTATATCGACGCGCGCGACCTCGGCCAGATCGTGCATCTGTGCCTGGAGAAGGACGGCCTCGGCTTCCAGGTCTTCAACGCGGTCAACGATACGATCACCGCCGAGATGCCGACCATGGAATTCCTGAAGAAATACGCTCCGGCCACGCCGCTCACCCGCGAGATACCCGGCTTCGAGGCGCCTCTATCGAACCGCAAGGCGCGCGAGGTGCTCGGCTTCCGCGAAGAGCATGACTGGCGGAAATATGTGAAAGGGGCTTCATACCCGAACGAATGAAGCTTGAGACCCGAGCGGATGAAGATCGTCCGGCTGTAGTCGCACCCCACCCCCGGCCTATCGGCCGGACCCTCCCCGTCGAGGGGAGGGAGGGCGCCAAGCTCGCGGCCCTCCTCCCTTCGACGAGTCCGGCCTTCGGCCGGCCCGAGGACAGGCTCCGGGCCGGAGGGGGTGACTAGGTTCCTAGCGCAGCAAAATACAGCACTCTTTGCGTCAGGTCACGGACCAACCGCCGCATCCAGCGCAATCGCCACCATTTCCGACAATGACGACTGCCGTGCGGACGGATCCAGCGCCTCGCCGGTGATCAGGCAGTCGCTCATAGTGCAGATGGCGAGCGCCCTGGCGCCAGCGCGGGCGGCGACCGTGTAGAGCGTGCTCGCCTCCATCTCGACGCCGAGCACGCCGTGGTCGGTAAGAACCTGATAGCGTTCCTTCGGCCCGTAGAAGAGATCGCTGGAAACGATGCCGGCGACATGTGCCCTGACGCCGTGCCGTTCGGCCACGTCGACCGCGGCGCGCAGCAGGCCGAAATCGGCGGCTGGCGCGAAGTCGAACGGCGCCAGCGCCATACGGTTCATGGCACTGTCCGTCGAAGCCGTCTGCGCCAGGATCACGTCGCGCAGCTTGACGCTCCGATGGATGCCGCCGCAGGTGCCGACGCGGATCAGCGTCCGCGCGCCATAGAAGTGGATGAGCTCATGAGCATAAATGGCCGTTGAGGGCTGGCCCATGCCGGTCGCCTGAACGCTTACCGGAACGCCCCGATAGCTTCCGGTGAAGCCGAGGCAGTTGCGGATGCGGTTCACCTGCCGCGCACCGTCGAGGAACGTCTCGGCGATCCATTTCGCGCGCAGCGGGTCGCCCGGCAACAGGACGGTCTCCGCATAGGCTCCGGGCTCCGCTTCCAGGTGAGGTGTCATGCGTATCCTCTCAAAATCGGTGTCTTTCCGCCGAAGCCTCTCACCGGATCACCCTATGTGAAGCGAATTGTCGCGAATTGTTCGAGGAGAGACCGCACGCCGAATTTCCGCCGTCAATGTCATATTTAATTGCGCCACTTCATCATGAAGAAGAAAGTGGCCGCCGACGAAGCTCCCGTGAGCCTCGCCGGCAACGGCCATCAAAGGAGCCAATGGGCTCCGGGAGGTTTCGATGACTTCCACCACATTCCACGATGCATTTCTAGGACCTACCGATCTCGCGCTGGCGAAGCGCATACTGGACAGGATCTGCGCCGATCGGGCGATCGAAATCGAGAGCCGGGAGGCGGACGAACTGGCCGCAAGCCTGATCCGGCAATTCCAGCGCGGCACGCGCGACGAAGCGCGGCTGTCGGCGCTTTTCGGGCTGCCGCCGCGCAGAAAACGCGTTCGCGCCAAGCCTGTCCGCGGCAGCACCGCGCGCCCATCCGTCCCCTGATCCGCTCGCCGCGATTCTCTGGGTTTGGGGGAACGTTTCGGCCGCTTCCGAGTTTCCGGGATGCCCCTTTGGACAGCTGTTTGGAGACATCGATAATGCGGTATTTCTTCCACCTCCGTGAAGGCAACAGGCTGACGAAAGACGCCGCGGGGGCGCACCTGCCCGATCTCGAAAGCGCGATCGACGCCGCCAAGGCCCGCGCGAACGCGCTGGTCGACAAGGCGGCCCGTTCCGGGCGCGCCATAGCCTGGGGCACGGAGTATGAAGTGGAGGACGCCGCAGGGCGGCTCGTAATGGTGCTGCCGCTGTCGCATTTCGTCGAGATCGCCCGGGCCGCCTGAGCTTGCCCAGGGCAACAACTGCCTTAATTCCCTCCTCCCATCGCGTAGGGGACGTTCAAGTCACGCCCGTCAAGATGCGGCCGCACTCCGCAGGCTATAGGTCTGTCGAGTATCACTGAGCCGGAACGGACGGGCGGGAATTGAAGTTTTCGATCGGAAAGACATGCTGCTTCGCGGCAGCGGGGTTCATATTATCGATTGTCGCCGGCTGCGGCACCGTCCACGAGACGGGTCCGGCCGCCGGCGTTTCGTCATCGGCGGCGCCGGAAATCGCGCAATTGCGCACGGAGAACGGCGCTGCTCCCCTGAAAGCCGATCCCGCGCTCGAAAAAGCGGCGCTCCAGCAGGCCGGCTACATGGCACGCTCCGGTGAGATGGAGCACACCACGCGCTTCGGCCGGGACTTCGTCAGCCGCATGAAGAAGGACAACATCCACGGCCTGCGCGCCGAGAACATCGCCTATGGTGCGTTCGACACTTCCAAGGTGCTCGACGTCTGGATGCACTCCCCGCCGCACCGGAAGAACATGCTCGACGAGCGCATCAGGCGCTTCGGTCTTGCCTATGTGGGCGACGGCAACGGCCGCCGCTACTGGGCGATGGTGATGGCGGAGTAGCCGTATCCCGCGGATTTGCCCAGGCCACCGTGGCGGCGCCGCGCCCGATCGGGTATTTTGGCCGAAAATCGGGGACGATCATGGGAAAAGGCCGGGTCGAGGCGTTCAGCGACGGCGTGATCGCCATAATCATCACCATCATGGTGCTGGACCTCAAGGTTCCGCATGGCGAGAACCTCCAGGCGCTATGGCCGCTCCTGCCGGTCTTCCTGTCCTATGTGCTCTCCTTCATCAATGTCGGGCTCTACTGGAACAATCTGCACAACATGTTCCACACGGTCCAGAAAGTGGACGGCGCCGTGCTCTGGGCGAACCTCCACCTCCTCTTCTGGCTGTCGCTGATGCCCTTCACCACGGCTTTCATGGGCGAGAACCACTTCGCCACCGAGCCGGTGGCGCTTTACGGCTTCGACCTCGCCATGTGCGCGGTTGCCTTCACGATCCTCGAGCGGTGCCTGCTCAAGCTGCACGGTCCCGATTCCAGCTTCGCCAGGGCGCTCGGCCGCGACTTCAAGGGCTGGCTTTCCCTGATCTGCTATTTCGTGGCGGTCCCGCTCGCCTTCGTGACCGAATGGATTTCCGTCGCGCTCTACGTTTTCGTCGCGGCCATGTGGCTCGTCCCCGACCGTCGCTTCGCGCGGCAGGCCAGCCATCCGGGCGGCTGACGTTCAGGTTGCTTTCTTTTCATCACCGGCGCGCAAGCCGGCCTCATATGCCTTCCGCGCCCATGATGCGAACTCTTCCGGGTCATCGACGGCGCTGTCCGGCACCGTCCAGTAAGGCATGGCGACGAGCTTGCCGTGGCGCGAGCCCGTATAGGTCCATTGGCGTGCGCCTGCCGCCGCGAAATCGGGCGCACTGACGCTGTCCGCTTTCAGCATGAGTTCGCCTCTGATTTCAACGGCGACAATCACGCCGTCGAAATAGATTCCCTTGCCGCCGAAAAGCCGGCGTATGTTCACCGGACCGAGACCGGAAAAGAGATCGGCTATCGGGTCATTGTCCATGCGCCATCATGCCAACCGTGGGAACGGTTGTCATGACCTCATCGAAAGCCACCTATTCAATGCTGCCGAATGCTGACGGAAAGGAGCAACCATGCCGATGAGACTTGAAGGTTCCTGCCGCTGCGGCGCGGTGCGCTTCACCGTCGACAGCCATACGCCCGTGCCCTACCAGCTCTGCTACTGCTCGATCTGCCGCAAGCAGCAGGGAGGCGGCGGATACGCCATCAATCTCGGCGCGGACGCGCGGACGCTGAAGGTCGAGGGCAAGGAGCATCTCGGCGTCTATCGCGCCGAGATCCAGGACGAGGAGCATCCGGTGCGCGAAACCTCGACGGGCGAGCGCAATTTCTGCCGCGAATGCGGGACGGCGCTCTGGCTCTACGATCCGACCTGGCCGGATCTCGTCCATCCCTTCGCCTCGGCGGTCGACACGGATTTGCCGAAGCCGAAGGAGCGCACCCATCTCATGCTGAAATACAAAGCGAACTGGGTGGACCCGGACATCGCTGAAGGCGACAAGGTCTTCGACCTCTATCCCGAGGAATCGATCGCCGATTGGCACAAGCGCACGGGCATGTGGGTGGAATAGCTCAGGGCGTCATCCCGGCTCTCGCCTTGCGCCTTCCGCCGCTCGGCAACGGCCGGCATGACGAATTCCTGTCACGCCGCCCCTGCCCTCGCCTCGGCGAGCGCCTTCAGTTCGGCCGGCTTGAGCTCGACGGATTCGCCGCAGCCGCAGGCGGATGTCTGGTTCGGGTTGCGGAAGGTGAAGCCGGTACGGAGCTTGGTCACCTCGAAGTCCATCTCGGTGCCGAGCAGGAACAGGGCGGCCTCGGGCGCCACCCACACATGAGCGCCTGCATGCTCGATATGATCGTCCTTGGGATTGGGCGCCGTCACCAGGTCGACCGTATATTCCATGCCGGCGCAGCCCCCTTTCTTGACGCCGACGCGGACGCCGTGCGCGCCCTCGCGCGCGTCGACGATCTCCCGCACCCGCGACGCCGCCGCGTCCGTCATGCTGATGACCTGAAACCTGCCCATACCGATCTCCATTTCGCACGGATTACAGGTCCGTGGAACGAATCCTCACCCTCCAAAAATGGTGCGGAAATGCCACAGGCGCAAGCCCTGAGCGCTTTCGCGGCGTCGCAACCTTGGAACCTCCCTGCTCCCCAGCTGTTAACCCGCATCCTCAAGCCAAGGAGAGACCGATGAAAACGCTCGTTTCCAGCCTTCTCGCCGCCGGCCTTCTAACCGCCGGCACCGTTTATGCGCTGGCCGACACCGTTGTGATCGCGCCCGAGCAGCAGAGAGTCATCCACGAATACGTCGTCAGGCAGAACCCGGCACCTGTCGTCCTGCCTTCCGACACGATGATCGAAGTCGGCACGGTCGTGCCGGACACCGTTGAAATCCGCCAGCTCGACGTTCCGGATATGCAGGTCCAGTACGATTACATGGTCGTGAACGGCCAGACCGTGCTGGTCGATCCGCAGACCCGCAAGATCGTGCAGATCATCCGCTGATCGCGAGTTTCCTTTGTGGGGCGGGCGTGCCTAGGCGCGCCCGCTCAATACCATCCGAGCGCAACCTGCGCCTCTTCGGACATGCGGTCCGGCGTCCAAGGCGGATCGAAAACCATCTCGACATCGACGTCCGAAACGCCTTCGACCGCTCCGACCGCGTTCTGCACCCAGCCCGGCATTTCGCCGGCCACGGGACAGCCTGGGGCGGTCAGCGTCATCTCGATCTTCACCGAGCGATCGTCCTCGATATCGATCTTGTAGATCAGGCCGAGTTCGTAGATGTCGGCCGGGATCTCCGGATCGTAGACCGTCTTCAGCGCCGACACGATATCGTCAGTCAGCCGCGCCAGTTCCTCCGGCGGGATGGTAGACGCCGAATAAGGGCTCGTCGCCATCGCGGCGGCTTCTCCGGTCGTTTTCGTCGGCAAATCGTCCATCATTTCATCCAAAGAATTTGCGCGCCTTTTCCAAGGCTTCGGCAAGCGCGTCCACTTCGGCGCGCGTATTATATAGGCCGAACGAGGCGCGGCAGGTAGAAGTCGTGCCGAAGCGCTGGAGGAGCGGCTGCGCGCAATGCGTGCCGGCGCGGACCGCGACGCCCGAGCGGTCGATCACCATCGACACGTCATGGGGATGGATGCCGTCCAGGTTGAATGAGACGATCGCGCCCTTGCCCGGTGCGTTGCCGTAGATGCGCAACGAGTTGATGCCACGGAGCCGCTCATGCGCGTAGTCGCGCAAGGCTGCTTCGTGCGCGGCGATGGCCTCCCGGCCGACGCCTTCCATATATTCGAGCGCGGCGCCGAGCCCGATCGCCTGGACGATCGGTGGCGTGCCCGCCTCGAAGCGGTGCGGCGGATCGTTGTAGGTGACCATGTCTTCGGTGACGTCGAAGATCATCTCGCCGCCGCCCTGGAAGGGACGCATTGCCTCCAGCATTTCCTTGCGCCCGTAGAGCGCGCCGATGCCGGAAGGCCCATAGACCTTGTGGCCGGTGAAGACGTAGAAATCGCAGCCGATATCCTGGACGTCGACAGGCAGGTGAACCGCGCCCTGGCTGCCGTCGACCAGCACCGGAACGCCGCGCTCGTGCGCGATCCGCACGATCTCCTTTACCGGCGCGACGGTGCCCAGCACGTTCGACATATGGGTGACGGCGACGAGCTTGGTCCTGTCGGTCAGGCGCTTCTCGAACTCCTCGATGTGGAGCACGCCGTCGTCATCCACCGGCACCCAAACGAGCTTCGCCCCCTGGCGCTCGCGGATGAAGTGCCACGGGACGATGTTGGAGTGATGCTCCATGATCGAGAGCACGATCTCGTCGCCCTCGCCGATCCGGGGCATGCCCCAGCCATAGGCGACGGTGTTGATCGCCTCGGTCGTGTTCTTGGTGAAGACGATCTCGTCGACGCTGGCCGCGTTCAGGAAGCGGCGGACGGTCTCGCGCGCCTTCTCATAGGCATCGGTCGCGGCGTTGGAGAGGAAATGCAGGCCGCGATGGACGTTGGCGTATTCCGACTGGTAGGCACGGGTTACGGCGTCGATGACGGCCTGCGGCTTCTGTGCCGAAGCGCCGTTATCGAGATAAACGAGCGGCTTGCCGTGGACCGTGCGCGACAGGATCGGGAAGTCGCGGCGTATCGCCTCGACGTCGTAGGTTCTGTTTTCGACCTTTTGGTCCATGTCCGGTCCTCTTGCCCCTCACCTGCCTGCCGGCATCCTCTCCCCGTAAACGGGGCGAGGAAGACTGGCCGCAACGCCGCCGCTTCCCCCTTCTCCCCGCAAGCGGGGAGAAGGTCCCGGCAGGGGGATGAGGGGCTGCACGGCCTCACCCATGTTCCGCGAACCAGCCGTCGAGCTTCGCCTCGAGCGCCGCAACGATCGCTTCGTCGTCGAGTTCCTCTATGACCTCGGCGAGGAATGCCTTCACGAGCAGCCCTCGCGCGGTCTTCTCGTCTATGCCGCGCGCCATCAGGTAGAACAGGCTGTTACGGTCGATCTCCGCGACCGTCGCGCCATGGCCGCAGGCGACATCGTCGGCGAAGATCTCCAGTTCCGGCTTCACCGAAAAGCCGCCCTCGTCCGACAGAAGCAGCGTGTTGCAGGCCATCTTGGCGTCGGTCTTCTGCGCCTGCTGCGCCACCCTGATCTGGCCCTGGAAGGCGCCTTCCGCCTTGCCGGTGACGATGTTGCGGATCACTTCCGTCGAATTGGTCTCTGGCGCCGAATGGTCGAGCACCATCGTCACGTCGCAATGGGTCGAACCGGCGAGCAGGTTTACCCCGCGCAGCGTGAAGGCGCCGCCCTCGCCCTTGGCGTCGACGCGGATCTCCTGGCGCACCAGCTTGCCGCCGAGATTCATGACAAAGAGCGTCAGCCTAGCATTCCTGCCGATCCAGGCGTTGAACTGGCCGAGATGCGTAGCGCCGCCCGGCTGCTCCTGCACGATCAGCCAGCGAAGCTCGGCATCGTCGCCGACGACGACATTCGTCACCGAGGAAGCGAGCGCCTCGCCAGTGCCGAGATGGCGCTCCACGACGGTCGCCCTCGCGCCTTCGCCGATACGCGCCGCCAGCCGCGTATGGACCTGGCCGCCCGCCTGGACACTCTGCAGTTCGATCGGGGCCGCCGCGGCGGCGCCGGCCGCGATGTCGAGGAACCAGCCGTCGGCCGCGAGCGCGGCGTTGATGGCGCCGATTGCATCGCTCTCCGTTGCGGGCTGGAGCGCCGGCGCGAAGCTACCGTCCGCCATCTTCTCGGCGGCGGGAACAGCCGTCACGTCTCCGATGGAAGGGGCCTTTCCCGCCTTGCCGTTCAGGATGGGCAGCACGGCCGAGCCTTCGAGCAGGGGCGCTGTCGCCTCGGCTCCGCCCTTCGCGCCGAAATCCGGCACAACGGTCAGCAGCCGGCGCAGGTCCGTATAGTGCCATGCCTCGATCTTGCGGTTGGGCAGGCCGCGAGCCTGGAGTGCGGCAATCGCCTCCTTGCGTTTGGCAATGACCGATGCATCCCCCGGCAGCGCCGGCAGGCGCGCGGCAAACGTTTCGATCAGCGCCTTCTCCGCCGCCGTCCGGGTCTGGCTTGCCTGTATGTTCATCTTCGCATCTCCGGTCAGGCCGCTTCGTCGATGACGCCGGCGTAACCGTTCTCTTCAAGCTGCAGCGCCAATCCCTTGTCGCCGGACTTCACGACCTGGCCCTTGTAGAGGACGTGCACGCTGTCGGGCACGATATACTGCAGGAGCCGCTGGTAGTGCGTGATGACGACGATGGCGCGGTCGGGCGAGCGCAATGCGTTGACGCCGTCGGCGACGATCTTCAGCGCATCGATGTCGAGGCCGGAATCGGTCTCGTCCAGAACGCAGAGCTTCGGTTCGAGCAGCTTCATCTGCAGGATCTCGGCGCGCTTCTTCTCGCCGCCGGAGAAGCCGACGTTCAGCGGCCGCTTCAGCATCGCCATGTCGATCGAGAGCGAGCCCGCCGCCTCGCGCACGCGCTTGAGGAAATCCGGCACCTTGAGCGGTTCCTCGCCGCGCGCCTTGCGCTGCGAGTTCATCGCCACCTTGAGGAACTCCATCGTGGCGACGCCCGGGATCTCCATCGGATACTGGAAGGCGAGGAAGATGCCCTTCGCGGCGCGCTCGGCCGGGTCCATCTCCAAAACGCTTTCGCCGTTGTAGAGGATATCGCCCTCGGTCACCTCGTAGTCCTCGCGGCCGGCGAGCACATAGGAGAGCGTCGACTTGCCCGAGCCGTTCGGCCCCATGATGGCGGCGACCTCGCCGGCTTTCACGGTGAGGTTCAGCCCGCGGATGATCTCGGTGCCGGTCTCGGCAATGCGGGCGTGGAGATTTCTGATTTCAAGCATAGTTTCGTCCCAGAATTCTTGGGGTCGGTACGGTGAAATACTAGTCCGTCAGTTCAAGCCGTTTCTCGATGCGGTCCAGTCGCACTTTAATTCCGGCAATCTCCCCATCATGAAGGGTCTGGCCGCCAAGTAGACCGGCCATATGCTGACGGATAATAAGCATCTCGGCTCGCATCGTACCCATTTCATCTTTCAAGGAGGAAATGTCCACACGGATAACACGCAAATGTTCAAGAATAAGATTTTCAACTTTTTGGTTCATCGAATCTCTCGACCGGTTTCACACCGCAGTCCCATCTGCAATCATAGCTTCGCCTTGAGGTTGACTTGGCGCATCACCCCACGCTCCCTTCCAGGCTGATCCCGATCAGCTTCTGCGCCTCGACGGCGAATTCCATCGGCAGTTGCTGGATCACGTCCTTGACGAAACCGGAGACGATCAGCGCGATCGCCTCCTCCTCCGGGATTCCGCGCTGCATGACGTAGAAGAGCTGGTCCTCGGCGATCTTCGAGGTCGTCGCCTCGTGCTCCAGCCGCGCGGAGGCGTTCTTCGCCTCGATGTAAGGCACGGTATGCGCGCCGCATTCGTTGCCGATGAGCAGCGAGTCGCAATTGGTGAAATTGCGAGCGTTCGTCGCCTTGCGGTGCACGGAGACCTGACCGCGATAGGTGTTGTTCGACTGGCCGGCCGAGATGCCCTTGGAGATGATGCGGCTCGTCGTGTTCTTGCCGAGGTGCAGCATCTTGGTGCCGGAGTCGACCTGCTGATATCCGTTCGAAACGGCGATCGAATAGAACTCGCCGCGCGAATTGTCGCCGCGCAGGATACAGGATGGGTATTTCCAGGTGATCGCCGAACCGGTCTCGACCTGCGTCCACGAAATCTTGGAATTTTTGCCCCGGCAGTCGCCACGCTTGGTGACGAAGTTATAGACGCCGCCCTTTCCCTCGGCATCGCCTGGATACCAGTTCTGCACGGTCGAATACTTGATCTCGGCGTCGTCGAGCGCGATCAGTTCGACCACGGCGGCATGAAGCTGGTTCTCGTCGCGCTGCGGCGCCGTACAGCCCTCCAGATAAGAGACGTAGGCGCCTTCGTCGGCGATGATCAGCGTGCGCTCGAACTGGCCGGTGTTGCGCTCGTTGATGCGGAAATAGGTGGAAAGCTCCATCGGGCAGCGCACGCCCTTCGGCACGTAGACGAACGACCCGTCAGTGAACACCGCCGAGTTCAGCGTGGCGTAGAAATTGTC
The DNA here is from genome assembly GCA_051959385.1 of Rhizobiaceae bacterium. Lineage (GTDB taxonomy): Bacteria > Pseudomonadota > Alphaproteobacteria > Rhizobiales > Rhizobiaceae > Mesorhizobium_L. The sequence continues at coordinate 13,423 of JBQCFH010000274.1, forward strand.
GCTCGTCGGCACGACCGAGCCGAGATATTTCCGGACCAGTTCAGGGTG
>JBQCFH010000275.1:0-2701 GCA_051959385.1 Rhizobiaceae bacterium
TCCTTGTTCAGCCTCGCGGCAGTGCTGTCGGTCTCGATTGGCCTGCTTAATCTATTCCCGGTCCCACTGCTCGATGGCGGTCATCTCTTGTTCTACGGCATCGAAGCAGCCAGGGGCAGACCGCTGTCGGAGCGCGCCCAGGAGGTGGGGTTCCGCATCGGGCTCGCGATCGTTGTAATGCTGATGATCTTTGCAACCTATAACGACCTCCTTCATCTCGCCGCCCAATGGACGGCGTCGTAGGGAGGCTGCAACTTTTCGGGAGTAAGGGGAGCAGGGCGAGGGGAACATTGGCTGCACAACAGCTAAAGTCTGTAGGGGCGTAGAGGCTGGTGTACGGGCGGTCCGGGAGTTACGGACGACCTTTCTCGTGGCGGCACCCGAGTTCGCGGTTGCCAGAGGGGAACGACAAAGGGCGTGTGGGGGATGAAACTTCGTAGCTGGCTTGTTCGGGGGCTTGGCCTCTTCTGCCTTGTCCTCGCGGGGAGTTTATTGAGCGCTGGCGTCGTGCCGTTCACGGCGCGGATTGCCTATGCTCAGGGGCCCAGCGTCGGCTCGATCATCGTCCAAGGCAATCAGCGGGTCGAGGCCGAGACCATCCGCTCCTATTTCCGGCCCGGACCAGGCGGCCAACTGGACGCCTTCCAAATCGACGAAGGCGTGAAGGCGCTCATTTCCACCGGTCTGTTCCAAGATGTCCGGCCGACGATTCAAGGCGGACGCTTGGTTATCACCGTGGTCGAAAATCCGGTGATCAACCGCATCGCGTTTGAGGGCAACAAGAAGGTCAAGGATGAACAGCTGAAAAGCGAAATCCAGTCCAAGGAGCGCGGAACGCTCTCTCGTCCTGTCGTGCAGGCCGACACGGCGCGCATCGTCGAGGTCTACCGCCGCAGCGGCCGTTTCGACGTGCACGTCGAGCCCAAGATCATCGAACTCCCGAATAACCGCGTCGATCTCGTCTTTGAGATCAACGAAGGCGTAAAGACCGGGGTCAAGCTGATCCAATTCATCGGCAATCGCTTCTATTCGTCCTACCGGCTCAAGGATGTGATCAAGACCTCCGAGACTGGACTCCTGCTGGCCTTCCTGCAGACCGGGGACATTTACGATCCGGACCGGATCGAGGCCGATCGCGAGTTGTTGCGTCGGTTCTATCTCAAGCACGGCTTCATCGACGTACGCATCGTCTCCGCGATTGCGGAATACGATCCGGACCGCAGGGGTTTTGTGATCACCTTCACCATCGAAGAGGGCGAGCAGTATCGCGTCGGATCCGTCGATGTGCAGTCCACGATTCGCGCGCTCGACCCCCCGTTGCTGCGGGTGAAGCTGCGAGCCTATCCCGGCGACGTCTACAATGCCGAGGCGGTGGAAAAGACCGTCGAGGACATGACAATCGAGGCGTCGAGGCAGGGGTTTGCCTTCGCGACAGTGCGCCCAAGCGCGACGCGCGACGCTGCCACCCGGACGGTCAATCTCCTCTTCACGGTCACGGAGGGCCAGCGCGTCTATATCGAGCGGATCAACGTCCGCGGCAATACCCGCACCCGCGATTACGTGATCCGGCGTGAGTTCGATCTGGCGGAAGGCGATGCTTACAATCGCGCGCTCGTTAATCGGGCCGAGCGGCGCCTGAAGAACCTCAGCTTCTTCAAATCCGTGAAGATAAATACCGAACCGGGCTCGGCTCCGGATCGGGTCGTTCTCAATGTCGACGTCGAGGAACAGGCGACCGGAGAATTCTCGGTCTCCGGCGGTTATTCGACCGCGGACGGATTCATCGGCGAGGTCAGCGTTGCGGAACGCAACCTGCTCGGCCGCGGGCTCTATGGGAAGATCGGCGTGCAATACGGCCAATACACCAAGGGTGCGACGGTTTCCTATGTGGATCCCTACTTCCTCGGCTATCGCGTGGCGATGGGCATCGACCTGTTCTATAAGCAACAGCTCCCGACAAGCTATGTGTCTTACGAGACGGAGACGTACGGCGCCGGTACCAGGCTCGGGTTCGCGCTGCGCGAGGATCTCTCTCTGCAGCTGCGGTATTCGATTTATCAGCAGAAGATCACGCTGACGCCGCAGTTGATGAACTGTAACAACATCAATCCGGATTTCGTGAATACCTTCCCGACCCCGGATAAGATCGGCACGACGCCGGCACTTACTCCGCCCGACGGATTTGGCGGTCTAGCGAACTGCTATGCGGACGGCGAGGCCTCGCTTGCGGTGAAAAGCGCTGTGGCGAACGGCCCGGTTCTCACCTCGCTCGTCGGTTACACGCTCACGCACAACACGCTCGATAACAACAGGAACCCCACATCGGGCCTGCTGGCGGAGGTCAGGCAGGACTTCGCCGGCGTCGGCGGCGATGTCAGGTTCTTCCGCACGACCGGCGACCTCTACAGCTACCGCGAGGTTCTCCCCGACATTGTTGGCCTCTTGCATCTGCAAGGTGGGCAGGTCGCAGGGATAGGCGGAGATCTCCGCATGCTCGACCATTTCCAGATGGGCCCTAATCTGGTCCGCGGCTTTGCGCCGGCGGGAATTGGTCCACGCGACCTGACGCAGTATCCGTTCACCGGTATTCTCGGAGATGCGCTCGGCGGCACGTATTACTGGGGCGCCAGTTTTGAGCTGCAGACACCGCTTTATTTCCTGCCCAAGGATGCGGGCATCAAGGTCGCCGCTTTCGCCGATG
>JBQCFH010000276.1:0-3315 GCA_051959385.1 Rhizobiaceae bacterium
CAAGGTCATCCGGACGGTCGCCGACCCGCTCATGCAAAATGCCGGCTTCATCAATCTTAAGGGCAACCTCTTTGATAGCGCTATCATGAAGACCAGCGTCATTTCGGATGAGTTCCGCGAGCGCTATCTGTCGAACCCGGACGATCCGGAGGCGTTCGAAGGAAAAGCCGTCGTTTTTGAAGGTCCTGAGGACTACCACAAGCGCATCGAGGATCCGGGCCTCGGCATCGACGAGCATACGATCCTGTTCATGCGCGGCGCGGGCCCGGTCGGCTATCCGGGCGGCGCGGAAGTGGTGAACATGCAGCCCCCCGCCGCCCTCATCAAGAAGGGCATCCATGCGCTTCCGTGCATCGGCGACGGACGCCAATCGGGCACCTCGGGCTCGCCTTCCATCCTCAACGCCTCGCCGGAAGCCGCGACGGGAGGGGGCCTTGCGCTCCTGAAGACAGGCGACCGCGTGCGCATCGACCTGCGCAAGGGCACGGCCGACATCCTCCTGGACGATGCCGAGCTCGCGCGGCGGAAGGAGCAGCTGAAAAGGGACGGGGGGTATCGCTATCCCGCCCATCAGACGCCCTGGCAGGAGATTCAGCGCGGCATGGTCGACGAGCTTTCCGCCGGCATGATTCTCAAGCCTGCCGCCAAATACCGGCACATTGCGCAGGAAAAGGGTATTCCGAGGAACAACCACTGAGATTGGCAGGGTAGGTTCGGGGCGTCCGGCCGCGACCGCGCCGGCGCCTCGGCTATGCCGAAGCCTGATCGCGTTGGTGCGTGAAGCTTTGGCCTGTGGCCTAACGAATGGTTCGGGAAAACTTGCCTCGGGCCTTCTATTCGCCAGCGCCTGCGTCTATGAATGCTTTGGGTATGGGAAATGACGGGCAGGGGTGTAGAGGAGCTTTCGATCTTATAGATGCTCTCACCCGTCATTACTCTCTCCAATCTTCGCCCGCGCCTGCGCCGCCTGGTCATCATGATGATGGATATCTTCATGGTGATGGTGTCGGTCCCGCTCAGCCTGCTGCTGTCCAACTCCTATTTGTCGTTCAACCCGCTATCGACATATGGAATTGTCGGGTGGGTCTCGATCGGCTTGGCCAGCCACCTGTTCTTCAGGTCGAGCGGCCTCTACAGGATGATGTGGCGCTTCGCCTCCACGCCTGATTTCTATGGCATCATCAGAAACTGCGCCATTCTCACGATTGGCCTCTATTCGGTAACCATCCTGATCCGCTCGGTCCATCCGATCACCGGGTTGAACGAGCGCGAGTTCATCATCTTCTTCTTTGTGACCTTTGCCTTCATTTCGGCCCCCCGCCTTCTCTATCGCTATGTGAGAGAGGGCGCGGGCTGGGCCCATGGCGACCGCAAGGCTCGCGGCAATCAGGGCAAACGGGCTTTGTTCCTGGGCTCGCTCGAGGAAGCGGACGTCATCATCAGCTATACGCGCGCCAATCTCCACGACGCGACTCGCATTATCGGCATCATGACCAACGACCGTCAGGCGATCGTAGGCGCGAGCATCCAGGGTGTGCCGATCGTCAGCGAGGCCTATCGCGCGCCGCAGAGCCTGGATGAATATTTCAAGGACACCGAAGGCCTCGACGTCGTCATCTTCGGTTATGGCGCCGACAAGTCGTTCCCCTATTTCCCCGAACTGGTGCGGATTGCCCGCAGGGGAGGCGCGGCGGTCGAACAGTTCACGGGCCTCTCCCATATGCGGCGCAGCGGCAAGCTGACGCTGGAAAAGGTGGAGATGGAGACCATCCTGCGCCGAACCACCGTGTCGGCCGACCACGAGCGGCTCGCCGGATTCCTGAAGGGCAAAAGGGTCCTCGTCACCGGCGGCGCAGGCTCCATCGGCCGGGTGCTTGTCAAGCGCGCGCTCGACCTGGGCGCCGAGACCGTGCTGGCGGCCGACACCTCCGAATTCAACATATTCAGGCTTCAGCGCAGCCATGTCGCGAAGGAAAACCTGCCGCGGCTGATGCTGCGCATCGTCGACGTCGGAGATAAGCGCCAGTTCGCGTCGGTCGTCAGGGAGTTCCGTCCCGACATCATCTTCCATGCCGCCGCGCTGAAGCATGTGCCCCTGCTCGAGGAGAACTGGGAATCGGCGATCAAGACCAATGTCTTCGGCACGCTGAAATGCGTCGAGGTCGCGGTCGAATGCGGCGTTCCGCAATTCGTTCTGATATCGAGCGACAAGGCCGCGGATCCAACCTCCATCCTCGGGCTTACGAAATCCGTTGCCGAGCAGATTACCAACGGCATGCATTTCGAACTGTCAGGCCGTGCGGCCGCCGAGAGGCGGACCAATCTGATCGCCGTGCGCTTCGGCAACGTGTTCGGCAGCGACGGCTCCGTGTCGACCATATTCCAGGCGCAGATCGATGCCGGCGGTCCGGTCACCATCACCGACCCGTCGATGACGCGCTATCTGATGACCATCGGCGAGGCGGTGGACCTCGTCATCATGTCCGCCGCGGTCTCCGCGACGGAACGCTACGACGCGAGCCATGGCATCTACATGCTCGACATGGGCGACCCGGTCTCGATCATGACGGTGGCGGAGACCATGATCAGGCTGGCCGGCAAGAAGCCGCGCCAGGACATCGACATCGTCGTGACCGGCAGGCGCCCCGGCGAAAAACTGCACGAATCCCTCTACGCACCCGGCGAGGAGATGGTCGACGTCGATGCGCCGAGCATTTTCGGCCTCCGCACGCCCTCCGCGGACTGGTCGGAAATCCAGACCATGCTCCGTCAGCTGGATGCGGCGGTCGTGAGCGGCGACAGGCAGGCCGCGCGCTCCATCATGAAGCAGTTCTGCAACGTCGAAAGGCGGCTTGGCGGCGCCCGGGAGGCTGCAAGCTTCAACGCCGCACTCGGAAAGAGCAACGGCTCGTCCGTGCATGAACTCAGACGGTCTGGCGAAACGCCCTCGAACGGCCATGCGGCCCTGCCGGAGATTTCAAGCGGCCAGGACGCGCGACTGACCGAGAATGGCGTGAACGGATCGGGCAAATCCGCCTTCGGACCGAAACGGCCCAAGGGTCCGGCCGGCTTCAAATGGAGCGAGGCGCAGACCTCCGGGTCGGCAGCCGACGAGCCCGGCGCGGCCGTCGTTCACCTGCATTCCGAGCGCGGCGTCCGTCGCCGCTGACCCGGATCGTTCGCCGGCTTAGGCGGGCTTTGCGCTCCGCTCCTGGCCGCTTTCCGGCGTTGCGCCGAACACCAGATACGCGCCCATTACCGCCGATATCATGAAGAGGGCATCGAGGATGTCATGGCCGAACATGATGCCGATCG
>JBQCFH010000277.1:0-5609 GCA_051959385.1 Rhizobiaceae bacterium
GTCCTGTACGATTGAGGGTGTGCGAGCGCCATTGAGATCGGACGCAGTGGCCGGCGCGATCTAACCCCCTCTCCGTCGCGCTTCGCGCGACACCTCTCCCCCACTTCGTGAGGGGAGAGGATGGGCGCGCGGCTGGCGGAGAGGTGATTTGCGAAGCGGAGAGGGGGTCGAATTCCTGGCTAGGCCGCTTCTTCCTCGCGCACCGGCCGGACGGCCGCGAAAGCCCTGCGCAGCACCTCCGGGCCGGCGCCCGGCCGCGTCGCCTCGGTCGAGAGGATCTGCCGGTAGCGCCGCGCGCCGGGCATCCCGTGAAAGAGCCCGACCATGTGGCGGGTGACATGCGAAAGCCGCCCTCCCCGCGCGATATGCCGTTCGGCATAGACGGCCATGGCCTCGATGACATCGCCAAAGTCGACCGGCGCGGCCGGCGCGCCCAGGATTTGATCGAGCCCGGCCAGCATTCCGGGCTCGTGATAGGCGGCGCGCCCGAACATCACCCCGTCGACATGGGCCAGATGCCCGAGGGCCTCCTCGGCGGTCCGGATGCCGCCATTGATGCCGATGAAACGGTCGCGGCGGCGCTCCTTCAGCCGATAGACGCGGCCGTAATCGAGCGGCGGGATCTCGCGGTTCTCCTTGGGACTCAAGCCTTCCAGCCACGCCTTGCGCGCATGGACCCAGAGAGCATCCGCGCCGGCGGCGAACACGGCGTCGGCAAGTTCGTCGAGCGCCGTCTCGATGTCCTGCTCGTCGACCCCAAGACGGCACTTCACCGTGACCGGGATGCCAACGGCCTCCTTCATCGCCGCCACGCAGGCGCCGACCAGGCCGGGCGTGCGCATCAGGCAGGCGCCGAACGTGCCCGATTGCACCCGGTCCGATGGGCAGCCCACATTGAGGTTGATCTCCGAGTAGCCGAATTCTTCCCCGACTTTCGCGGCGGCGGCGAGTTTTTCCGGATCGGACCCGCCTAGCTGCAGCGCGACCGGCTGCTCCGCCTCGGAGAAGCCGAGCAGCCGCTCGCGGTCGCCGTGGATCACCGCATCCGCGACTACCATTTCCGTATAAAGAACAGCACGGCCGGTCAGCTGCCGGTGAAAGAAGCGGCAGTGACGGTCCGTCCAGTCCATCATCGGTGCGACGGCTATTTTCTTCTGGTGCGTCAAATTCCTGCCGCTGCTTTCCAATGCCGGTCCGAGCCGGTGCGCATGATCGTCAGCCCGATTCCGGCGCCCTCGATCCGGGAGAATTGCGGGCCGGCCATTAGCGAAATCGCAATGCCGACCGCGTATGCCTACCCCGGAGCAACGGGGCGAAACGGTCAGATATGCTCGGCGACAGCATCGGTCAATCGCGGGCCGCCTACCAGGGCCGCGAACTCTCGGGCGCGATCGCGGCCTCCTTCTGGCGGCACCGCTATCTCTACGCCGTATCGCTGGCCTCGCTGGCGCTCGCCGTCGCCGTCGGGCTTTCGACCGGAAACCTGCCGGATTTCGGGGTCATCGAGGAGTTCAGCTTCTATCTTCTCGTGGCGTTCTGGATCGGCGGCTGCGGCTTCGCCATCTTCCGCATCCTCTGGCTCGCCTTCGCCGTGCGCGATCCGGCGCCGAGCCGCGCCTTCTTCCAGTCCTTCGCCCGGTTCTTCGGCGACCGCGAGCGGATCGCCAACAGCATCAACGGGCTGGCGGTGCTTTTCGTCTTCGCCACGGCTTTTTCGGTGCTGAAGGGCGCAATCGCGGTGCTGGCGCCGTTCAAATGGGACAGGGCGCTTTCCCATTTCGACAAGGCGCTGCATTTCGGCCACGCGCCTTACGAATATCTCGCCGGCCTGCTGCAGCATCCGGCGATCGTCTTCGGCTTCAACCTCGCCTACAATTTCTGGTTCGTGGTGATGGTGGCGATGTTCTTCACTTCGGCCATCGCCCGACGCGACAGCCTGCTCCGCCACCAGTTCATCCTCTCCTTCATGCTGGTCTGGGTGCTGGCCGGATTCTTCGTGGCGATGGGCTTTTCCTCCGCCGGGCCGTGCTATTTCGCGCGTCTCGGCCTCGGTGACGACTACAAGCCGCTGATGGATGCGCTCGCCCTCGCAAACCAGCACTTCCCGATCTGGGCGATCTCCACGCAGGACATGCTGTGGAACGGATACACGGGCATGTCGAGCGGCAGCATCGGCATCTCGGCCTTCCCCTCGCTGCATGTCGCCACGGCCGTGCTCTTCGCGATCTATGCCTCGCGCCGCTGGGGCCGCGTTGGCGGCGCCTTCTCAGCCTTCGCGGCCACGATCTTCGTCGGCTCGATCGTCCTCGGCTGGCATTATGCCGTGGACGGCTATGCCGGCGCGCTTTTCTCGGTGATGATCTGGAACGGCGCCGGCTTCTGGCTGAGGCGCCATGGTCCCGAAGGATTGGCGGGCTGAGGCGCCACTATCCGGTCGCCAGAAGCAGTACCGCGAAAGCGGCTTCGGCGACGACGATGCCGACAATGATCTTGCGGCCAAGCGCCAGATAGGCGGCAAAGCCGGCGGCCACCGCCACCACCCTGACCGGCACCGGGGTGGTAGCGAGCGCGCCTGTCGGGAAGAAGATGAGATTGCCGACCACGCCGGCGACCAGCGCGGTTGCGACCGCCCGCACCACGACCAGCAATTCGGAATCCTCCGACAAGCGCCCGCCGAACACCACGCCCAGATAGCGCCAGCAATCGGTCGCGGCCCATCCCGCAATGAGGATGAAGAGGAAGGGCCACCACCAGAGATCGATCGAGGAAAAGGTCACGAAGCCGCTTTCCGCTTGAGAAGACGATGCAGCGCATATCCGCCGAAGCCGCCGACCAGGCCGGCGCCGAGCAGGTCGAAGCCCGGCGCGATCATGTGAAAGATCGGGCCGAATGCGACGCCGAGAACCATGGCGTAGAGCGCGGCATGTTCGCGCGCCGAGCCCCAGAGCGACGTGATGAAGTAGATCGGCGTGAGCAGGAAAAGCCCCGCCGAGACCGCCGTCGGCAGGTGCGGCGCGACGAGGTAGACGACGACCACCACACCCATGTTGACCAGCACCAGCGTCGAGCCGATGCCGGCATAGAATACGGCGCGCCGCTCGCGCGGGACGTTCGGCAGCCGCTCGGCCGCCAGCACCCAGGACGTGACCGCGACGAAATGGGAGAGCAGGAACAGCATCCCCTTGGTCGTCGAGCGACCGCGCAGTTCGGGCGTCAGCGCCATCACCATCGGCATCAGCCGGATCGACGAGAGGGCGACGGCAAAGGCGGTCGCCGCCAGCGAACTGCCGGAAAGCACGGAGCCGACCAGCACCACCTGGGCCGGTAGCGCCCAGACGATCCCGGTCATGAACACGGTCTGCGCCACCGTCAGCCCGGATTCATGCGCGAGACCGGCAAAACCGACAAAGGCGCTCACCAGGATCAGCAAGGGCACCGATACGGTGGCGAGCACGCCGCGAAAGTACCAGGACGCGCTACCCTCGCGGGCAATGGGTTCGGTCTGCTCCAGCATCACGCGGCGGTTAGCATGGAGGCTTCAATCGAGTGTAGTCCAAAAAGGAAAAAGGCTTCTCCCAGCGCCGCGGCCTCAGATGTGGCTGGTATCCCCCACTCCGCCTCACTTCGTTCGGCACCTCTCCCCCTCAAAAGGGGAGAGGAAGGGAGCCGGCATCACGGCCGGCGCTTCCTCTCCCCCGTAGTCGGGGGAGAGGTGGTTTGCGGAGCAAACCGGAGTGGGGTCGAATGCGATCCCAGAGCACCGGCAGACGCCCAAACCCGACGACCCTCTCACGACTTGCGCGGTAATTGCGGCACGATGCTGCGCTTGGCGACGCTCCTGCCGCCCGACCGGGGATCATCCGGGCCCGACGAGGAGCCCTTGCCGGACGACGGCTTCTTCATGCGCGAGACGGGAGCGGCGGGTTTCCTCGCCCTCTTTCTCGGAGCCGGCGCCTTCTTCGGGTCTTCCTTCTTCGGGCTGACCGGCACCTCGTCGCCGATGGCCTCGAGCGTCAGCTTGGGCTTGCCGGTCTCGGCATCGTTGACGACGGTGACCTTCACCGTTCCGCCGCGCTTCAGCTTGCCGAAGAGCACTTCGTCCGCCAGCGGCTTCTTGACGTGCTCCTGGATGACGCGGCCAAGCGGTCGGGCGCCCATGCGCTCGTCATAGCCCTTGTCCGCCAGCCAGGCGATCGCCTCGGGCGACAGGTCGAAGGTGACCCGGCGCTCGGCCAGTTGCGCCTCCAGTTGCATGACGAACTTCTGCACGACCTGGTGCACGACCGGCACCGGCAGGGCGCCGAACGGGATGATGGCGTCGAGGCGGTTGCGGAACTCCGGCGAGAAGATCCGGTTGATGGCCTCCATGTCGTCGCCCTCGCGCCTGGACGAACCGAACCCGATCGCCGCCTTCGCCATGTCGGCGGCGCCCGCATTCGTCGTCATGATGAGGATGACGTTGCGGAAATCGATCTTCTTGCCGTTGTGGTCCGTCAGCTTGCCGTGGTCCATCACCTGCAGCAGGATGTTGAACAGGTCCGGATGCGCCTTCTCGATCTCGTCCAGCAGCAGCACGCAGTGCGGATGCTGGTCGACGCCGTCGGTCAGCAGACCGCCCTGGTCGAAGCCGACATAGCCGGGAGGCGCGCCTATCAGCCGGCTCACCGTATGCCGCTCCATCTATTCCGACATGTCGAAGCGGATCAGCTCGACCCCGAGCGACGCGGCCAGCTGCTTGGCAACCTCCGTCTTGCCGACGCCGGTCGGGCCGGAGAAGAGATAGCAGCCGATCGGCTTTTCCGGCTCGCGCAGGCCGGCCCTGGCCAGCTTGATCGAGGAAGCAAGCGCGGAGATCGCCGTCTCCTGGCCATAGACCACCCGCTTCAGCTCGTCCTCGAGCGTGGCGAGCACCTTCTCGTCGTCGGCGGTGACCGTCTTCGGCGGGATGCGCGCCATCGTGGCGATGGTCGCCTCGATCTCCTTGACGCTGATCGTCTTGCGGCGGCGCGATTCAGGCAAGAGCATCTGCGAGGCGCCCGTCTCGTCGATCACGTCGATCGCCTTGTCGGGCAGCTTGCGGTCGCTGATGTAGCGCGCCGAGAGCTCGACCGCCGCCTTGATCGCGTCGTTGGTGTAGCGGACCTTGTGGAAGTCTTCATAGTAGGGCTTGAGACCCCTCATGATGGCGATGGCGTCGTCCACCGAAGGCTCGTTGACGTCGATCTTCTGGAAGCGGCGCACCAGCGCGCGGTCCTTTTCGAAGAACTGGCGGAACTCCTTGTAGGTGGTCGAGCCGATGCAGCGGATCGCGCCGGACGAAAGCGCCGGCTTCAGGAGGTTGGAGGCGTCCATCGCGCCGCCGGACGTCGCGCCGGCGCCGATCACCGTGTGGATCTCGTCGATGAACAGGATCGCGCCCGGAAAATCCTCGAGCTCCTTGACGACCTGCTTCAGCCTTTCCTCGAAGTCGCCGCGATAACGCGTGCCGGCGAGCAGCGTGCCCATGTCGAGCGCGAAGATGGTGGCGTTCGCCAGAACCTCCGGCACCTCGCCCTCGACGACGCGCTTGGCAAGGCCCTCGGCGATGGCCGTCTTGCCGACGCCCGGAT
>JBQCFH010000278.1:0-2931 GCA_051959385.1 Rhizobiaceae bacterium
TCTCCCCCGTCGAACGGGGGAGAGGTGATTTGCGAAGCAAATCGGAGTGGGGGTCGAATTGATCTAAGGAGAGCAATGGATGCTGATCGACGCCCACCAGCATTTCTGGAACACGGCGCGCGGCGACTATGGCTGGATGGCCTCGCTGCCGGCGGGCGCGCCGATCCTGCGCACCATCCTGCCGCCCGAGCTGGAGCCGCATCTGAAGCGCTGGGGCATCCAACGCACGGTTCTCGTCCAGGCGGCGCCCAGCGTCGAAGAGACCGAGTACATGCTCGGTCTCGCCGACGCGACCCCCTTCGTCGGCAAGGTGGTCGGCTGGGTGGACTTCGAGAAGCCAGAGGACCGCCGCCATCTCGAACGGCTGGCGAAGCATCCGAAATTCGCGGGCGTGCGGCCGATGATCCAGGACATCGCCGATCCCGACTGGATGCATCGCCCGGACGTGCAATGGGGTTACAACGCGCTGACCGACCTCGACCTCACCTTCGACGCGCTCGGCTATCCCATTCACCTGGAGAATTTTTTCAGGCTTTTCGATCGTTACCCGGGCATGCGGATCGTCGTCGATCATTGCATGAAGCCGGTCATCCGCGAGAGGCGGTTCGATGACTGGGCGGCCGGCATCGAGAAGATCGCGCGGCAGACCCCCGTATTCTGCAAGCTCTCCGGGCTTGCGACCGAAGCCGCGCCCGTCTGGACCGTCGAAACGCTGCGGCCCTATGCCGAGCACGTGCTCTCGGCGTTCGGGCCGGAGCGCGTCATGTGGGGCTCCGACTGGCCGGTGCTCGAATTGGCGGGCAGCTACGACGGCTGGCGCGAGGCGGCCGAGGCGATCGTCGGCAAGGGGCGGGCCTTCGACCGCGTCTTCGGCGGCACGGCGGCTGAGTTCTACCGAATCGAATAGCGGATCGGCGGCTCAGCCCAGGCCGGGCTTCTTCGCCTTGGCTTTCGACGCGCCCTCGCATTGGCGCCGCTCGATCGAATGGCTCATGGCGTCTATGCGGCCGAGTTCCTTGCGCCTTTCAAGCTCGCTCTTCGAGCGGAAATCGGGCGCCAGGAACATGCCGAGCGGCTCGTGCTTGAGATAGGGGCGCTCGCCGGGCTTCTGGCCTTCCGGCAGCGCATCCGGAGAGCCGTATTGCGCAACCAGCGCATTGCGCTGCGATATCAGTTGCTTGCACGGAGTGTTGTCGAACCGGATCGAGCTGACGACTTCGGAATTGGTGTTTGCCGCCATGTCGGCACAGCCTGCAAGGGAGCCTGCAAGGCCTGCAATACCGATGAGCGAAGCGGCCAGCCTGATCCCCGAACGCAGCGCTTCAGCTTTCCCCATCCTGCGGCTCCCACGCGAATCTGCGGCTGCGCGCCGCAATGCCGCATGCGTACAATGGCGGTGAGCGCAAAGCAAACCGGATGCGGGCCGTTCGGCGCCCGCGATCGAATTCAGCATTTCGCCCGTCCAAGCTATTCGTGCCGCAACGCGTCGATCGGATCGAGCCGGGCGCCGCGCAGCGCCGGGAAGAAGCCGAACACCATGCCGATCAGGCCGGAGAAGCCGACCGCGAGCAGGATGACAGCCGGGCTCGGCGCAAACGGGATCGACATGGTCGAGGAGGCGATGCCGGCGAGGCCGAGGCCGATCAGTATCCCGATGATGCCGCCGAGCAGCGACAGCACTGTCGCCTCGACCAGGAACTGCACGAGGATATGCCGCTCCTGCGCGCCGATCGCGAGCCTTATCCCGATCTCGCGCGTGCGCTCGGTGACCGAGACGAGCATGATGTTCATGATGCCTATGCCGCCGACGAGCAGGCTGACGCCGGCGACAGCGCCGAGCATGCCGGTCATCACCGCCGTCGTGCTCGCCATGGCGTCGGCGATCTGCGTCATGTCGCGGACGGTGAAGTCGTCCTCCTTGTCCGGCGTGATGCGCCGCACCTCGCGAAGCAGCGTCTCCATCTGGTCCTGAAGGGCGGATGTCGTCACGCCGGGCGCCGCCGAGACATAGATCGTGTCAATGTCGCGGCTGCCGGAGATGCGCCGCTGGAAGCCGGGGAGCGGCATCATGACGACATTGTCCTGGTCCGTGCCGAAGCCGGAGAATCCCTTCGTGTCCAGCACGCCGATCACCTTGCAGCTCATCTTGCCGACACGGAACGACATGCCGAGAGGATTGCCGCCGCCGAAGAACTGCTTGCGCACCGTGTTGCCGATGATGCAGACGCCGGGCCCGGTACGCACCTCGCTGTCGTTGAAATTGCGGCCCTCGACGATCTTCCAGTCGCGCGCGGTGAAATAGGCTGCGTCCGTGCCGGTGACGCCGGTGGTGATGCTGTCGGTGCCGTAGACGGCGCGGACCTGCATCTGCGAGGCAGCCGAGACCGCCTTGGCGCCGGTCAATTGAGTGGAGAGCGCCGCCATCTCCTTCGTGCCGAGCGGGCGCGCCGCCTCGCGCGCAGCGCCGTGGCTCGACGGAGCGCCGGAGCGCACGACCAGCAGATTGCTGCCGAGCTTGGAGATGTCGGATTTCACCTTCTCGGTCGTGCCCGAGCCGATCGTGATCATGGCGATCACCGCCGCCACGCCGATGACGATGCCGAGAAGGGTGAGGAACGAGCGCAGCGCGTTGCGCTTCACCGAGCGGAGCGCCAGCCGGACCGTTTCCAGCAGCATCACGCCACCTCGCGCGAAGGAACGCCGGGCACGATATGCCCGTCGAGGAAATGGATCGAGCGGTCGGCATATGCGGCGACATCGGGTTCGTGGGTGACCATGACGATGGTCAATCCGCGCCCGCGGTTGAGCTCCGTCAGCAGGTCCATGATCTCATGCGTGCGCTCGGTGTCGAGATTTCCCGTCGGCTCGTCGGCGACGAGCAGCATCGGCTCGGTGACGATGGCGCGGGCGATGGCGACGCGCTGCTGTTGG
>JBQCFH010000279.1:0-2977 GCA_051959385.1 Rhizobiaceae bacterium
GGGGCGAAGCTGAAGATACCGGCGAGATAGGCGGTTGCCGCCGGCCGCGTGCCCGCGAAGCAATCGCCTGAACATCCGATCGAACAGCGCTCTACGTTGCCCCCCTCTGTCCTGCCGGACATCTCCCCCGCAAGGGGGAGAACGGCTGCTGTCGCCGCTTTCGCCAATCTTCGGCGTCGCAGAACAGGCGCCTATGCGAGCGGCCGGCGTAGTCTCCCCCCTTGCGGGGGAGATGTCCGGCAGGACAGAGGGGGGCGCGAAAGAACACGACTTCGACCGTATGCCTCAAGCCCTCGGCGCCCTATGCGGCCAGATGCGGCGTTTGCCTTGAAGCGACGCCGCGCTAGTTTGGCGCGAACCCGGAGAGCACCATTGGACATGTCCCCGCCCGCGCAAAAATCGGCCAGCCCCGTGCCCAAGGGACTTCCCGGCGTACGGCCGCGCAAAATCGGCGTGCTGCTGGTCAATCTCGGCACGCCGGAAGGCACCGACAAGGCGTCGATGCGGCACTACCTGAGGGAATTCCTCTCCGACCGGCGCGTCATCGAATGGCCGCGCGCCGTCTGGTATCCGGTCCTTTACGGCATCGTGCTCAACACGCGGCCAAGGAAATCCGGCGCGCTCTACGATCTGATCTGGAATCGCGAGCGAAATGAATCGCCCCTCAGAACGATTACCCGCGCGCAGGCGGAGAAGCTGGCGGAGAGCCTCCGTGGACATGACGGCATCGTCGTCGATTGGGCGATGCGCTATGGCAAGCCCGCGATCGAGGAGGTCACGAACGGGCTGATCGCAGAGGGCTGCGACCGCGTCCTGATGCTGCCGCTCTATCCGCAATATTCGGCGGCGACTACGGCGACCGTAAACGACAAGTTCTTCGAGGCTCTGATCAGGCTGCGGGTCCAGCCGGCAATCCGCATCGTGCCGCCCTATTATGACGATCCGGCCTATATCGAGGCGCTGGCGCGCTCGATCGAGAGACATCTGGCGACGCTCGAATTCGAGCCGGAGGTTGTCATCGCCTCCTATCACGGCATTCCACAAAGCTATGCGCGGCGCGGCGATCCCTATCCCGAGCAGTGCCACGAGACGACGAGGCTTCTGCGCGAACGTCTCGGCTGGAGCGAGAAGAAGCTGATATCCACCTTCCAGTCCCGCTTCGGTCCGGAGGAATGGCTGCAGCCTTACACCGACAAGACGGTGGAAAAACTGGCCAAGGAGGGCGTCAAATCGATCGCCATCCTCAATCCCGGCTTCGTCGCGGATTGCCTTGAGACGCTGCAGGAGATCGCCATCGAGGCCGCGGCCGCCTTCCGCCACGCCGGAGGCGAGAACTTCTCGCACGTCCCCTGCCTCAACGATTCCGAGGAAGGCATGGCCATCATCGAAGCCCTCGTGAAGCGCGAACTGGCGGGCTGGGTGTAACTTTATGCCGGCTTGCCCTGGCTGGACGAAACGGGCCCAAGCACATAGATTTGCAGCCGTTCAAGGGAAGGTCCCATGCGGATTGAGATAGAACGCGAGGAGGATGGTCGATGGCTCGGCGAGGTGCCCGCGCTTCCGGGCGTGCTCGTCTATGCCGCTACTGCCGATGAAGCGCGGGCAAAGGCCGAGGCGCTGGCCTTTCGCGTGATTGCCGACAGAATTGAGAATGGCGAGCCGGTTCCGCCGGAAGCGCGCCAGATGTTCGCCGCGTGAGCGCATGGCGCTCGGTCAAGGCATCGCAACTTCTACGTGCTCTTCTGCGCATTGGTTGGACCGTCAAGCGGCCGACAGGTTCCCATCGTACCCTGTCGCGAAAGGGCTGGCCGGATCATGTCTTTGCTTTCCACGATCGCGATGAAATCGGTCCCAGGGTGTTGGCCCGGATTGCCAAGCACACCGGCCTTACACCTGACGACCTCTGACGCAGATCTGGAAATTCGACCCCGATTGTAAGCGATCGCGCGGTTACATAGATTACCCGCGTGGCAGTCGCTGCATTGCGCCGCGGCGGACAATCGGGGGAATGGGCATGCCGTTCACGGGTTTCGACATCGTCGTCGCGGTTCTCGTCGTCCTCGTCATCCTGTTCCTGTTCGCCGGCATAAAGACCGTGCCGCAGGGCTTTGCCTATACGGTCGAGCGGTTCGGGCGCTACACCAAGACGCTGATGCCCGGCCTCAACCTCATCATGCCCTTCATCGACCGCATCGGCGCCAGGATGAACATGATGGAGCAGGTGCTCGACGTTCCCTCGCAGGAGGTCATCACCCGCGACAACGCGACTGTCGGCGTCGACGGCGTCGCCTTCTACCAGATCCTCGATGCGGCGCAGGCCGCCTATCAGGTCTCCGGCCTGCAGAACGCCATCCTCAATCTCACCATGACCAACATCCGCACGGTCATGGGCTCGATGGACCTCGACGAGCTCCTCTCCAACCGCGACGCTATCAACGAGCGGCTGCTGCGCGTCGTCGACGAGGCGGCGCATCCCTGGGGCATCAAGATCACCCGCGTCGAGATCAAGGACATCAATCCGCCGCGCGACCTGGTCGAATCGATGGGTCGCCAGATGAAGGCGGAACGCGAGAAGCGCGCCCAGATCCTCGAGGCGGAGGGCCGCAAGCAGGCGCAGGTGCTGGAGGCGGAGGGCCGCAAGGAAGCCGCCTTCCGCGATGCCGAGGCGCGCGAACGCTCGGCCGAGGCGGAAGCCCGCGCCACCCAGGTCGTCTCCGAGGCGATCGCCAAGGGCGACGTGCAGGCCATCAACTATTTCGTCGCGCAGAAATACACCGAAGCCATCGGCAAGATCGGCGCCTCCACCAATAACAAGGTGGTTCTGCTGCCGATCGAGGCCTCGGCGCTCATCGGCTCGCTCGGCGGCATCGGCGCCATCGCGCGCGAGGTGTTCGGCGACGACGGGGCGAAGGCGCAGCCGCGCGTGCCGGGCCGTCCGCCGCGCACCGTTCCCGACCAGGGTTCGGCCTGACCGGAG
>JBQCFH010000280.1:0-3293 GCA_051959385.1 Rhizobiaceae bacterium
CCGTATCTCAAGCTTTCGGCGGTCCACTCCGAGAGCGATCGGACCGTGACGCTTTTCCTGCTCAACCGCCACCTGTCGGACGGGATCGAAGTCGATCTCGAAGCAACCGGCTTCGGCACGCTGACGAAACAGCGGGCGCACGAGCTTCGCCATGACAATCTGCTCGCCCTCAACACCAAGGGCAAGCCGGACGAGGTCAAGCCGCGCGAATTCAAGGCCGTGGAGGCGGCAAACGGCCGCGTCAGCATCAGGCTGGCGCCGGCGTCGTGGACCGTCGTGCGGTTCAACGCCTCGAAATGACGAGCTTCCGCCGAAGGGAGAGGCCTATCGAACGAGGTGGAGGCGCATGACGATGTCCTGGTCGTAGTTGCCGAAGCCACGGCCGAAGATGTTGACGCCGCCCGGATGACGGGCGTTCTCATCGATGCCGATCCGCATCCTGATCGAATGGTGGTCGGAAAGGCCGATATCGTCCACGGTGACGCTGGAGATCGAGATGCCGTCGATGAAGGAGCCGGACTTGTTGATACGCCAGGTCTTCAGCTTGCCGTACTGCGAGCCCTCGAGCTTCCACCAGCCCGGCGTATAGACCCCGCGCTTGTCGCCGTAGTCGCCGGGCGAGGTCCATGTCCCTATGGGATGGTCGTTGACCCACAGGGTGATGTCGGAAGGCCAGTCGAGATTGGTGCCTGGCACTTCCGACGACAGTTCCATGGAGAATTCCACGGCCTGGATAGCGGCGTTGACCAGCTTGGAGTTGTTGGGGAACTTGTATTCGACGAACCCTCGCCCGAACCAGATCAAGGCCGCCTGGACCCGACCCGGATCCAGGAAGAAGTCGGGCACGTCGAGCAGACCGATCACGCCTTCGGTCGAGCACAGGCCGCAAGGTGCGGTGACCTCACAACTGGTGAACAGCCCAAGCGGCATCGCCACCTCGATCTGGTTGTTCTTGCGCTGCTCTTCGCCGGATTCGAAGCGAAGGATGATCTCGTCATATTTGGAAGCGCAGATCTTCTGATGGCCCTTTTTTGCCTTGACCGGGTAGGTATCCACCAGCCCGGCCTCTTCCAGCATCTGGATGTTGGTGGCAACGGTCGATTGGGGCAGGGACAGGGCCTTGCTTATCTCGTTGACGTTCAGTTTTCCCGATTTGTGGAGAAGCTGAAGAATGCGCATTCGAATCGGCGACGCCAATCCCTTCAAAACGGGGACGCCGCTGTCTGGGGTGACGTTCAGGAAGCTGGGTTTCATCGAAGCGCTCTATTACCGAGCCTGCTATATATCAGAACATCTGATCGGATATCCATGCGTGAGTGGCACACGAACAGCGGCACGCCAATTGCAGCGGTCTCCCACATTTGATCTTGCTTTTTTGCGCGCCACGCCCGTGCCTCTCCTGGGCGCCATCGGACCGCTTGATGCGCGCGAATCGGTCGGGCTTCACGGCCGAACCCGAAAGGCCGTCTTGTCTGGCCTGCCGGCAGCACCCTCGGTCGGATCGGGCAAAGAACGTTATCCGACCCGAATTCCAGTCGTTTTCGCTGTTACTCCCCGCTGGCGTAGAGCCAGCGCGCGACGAGCGCGTCGGTGTCGCTGCCGAAATCCTCGCGCGCGCCTTCCGAGAAGACTGTGCCGTTCTTGACCACGTAGACGTAGTCGGTGATGGCGAGTGCGGCGCGGATGTCCTGATCGACCAGCAGTACGGCCTTGCCGAGGTCGCGCGCCAAATCGCGCACGATGCGATAGATGATCTCGCTTGTCTGCGGGTCGACGCCGGCGGTCGGCTCGTCGATCAGATAGACGGAAGGGTCGGTCATCAGGCTGCGCGCGATCTCCACCTGCCGCTGCTGGCCGCCGGAAAGCTCGCCCGCCGGCTGCGCGCGCTTCTCGCGCACGACCGGGAAGCGCTCATAGGCGCGTTCCAGTTTCTCGGCGAGCACGGTCTTCTTCGGCCTGGCGTGCCACAGGCCGAGCTTCAGGTTGGATTCCACCGTCAGATAGGGGAAGAGGCTCGGCCGCTGCGGCAGGTAGGCGAGGCCCGCGCCGAGCATCTTGAAGGGCGGTTGGCCGGTGATGTCCTCACCGCCGAGGGTGACGCGGCCGCTGCCCGGTTTGAGGAAGCCGAAAAGCGCCTTCAGGAGCGTCGACTTTCCGGTGCCGTTCGGCCCGACGACGCAGGAGATGCGGCCGGCCCAGGCCTTGGCCGACAGGTCGCGCAGGATGTTGATGTCGCGCGTATAGCCGGCAACGAGGTTCTCGCAGGCAAGCAGCGGCTCGGCCCTGGTCCAGTGTTCCGTTTGCTGTTTGGAGGCGGCTTCGGCCATCGTACCTCTCAATGGACCCGCGTTCCGGTATAGGCGCGCACGACTTCCGGGTCCTGCAGGACCTCGGCGGCGGCGCCGTCGGCGATCTTGCGGCCGCGCGCCATCACCATGACGCGCTCTACGACGGACTGGACCGCCTCCAGATTGTGGTCGACCAGCACGATGGTGTGGCCGTCGCGGTTAAGCGTGCGGATGTGCTCGGCGATCTGTTCGAGAAGGCGGGGGTGCACGCCGGCGAAAGGCTCGTCGAGGAGCAGCAGCCGGGGCTTCAGCATCAGCGCACGGCCGAGCTCCAGAAGCTTCTGCTGGCCGCCCGAGAGCGAGCGGGCGTAGTCGTGCGCGAGATGGTCGAGGCGCAGGAAGGCGAGCACCTCGCGCGCCCGCTGCTCGGCTGGACCATGCCGCGCCGTCGCATCGGAAAGCGCCGGCACCATCAGATTTTCGAGCACCGTCATCCGCCGGAAGAGCCGCGGCACCTGGAAAGTGCGCGCCACCCCGCGGCGCGCATAGAGATGCGCGGCCGAGCGCGCCATGTCGTCGCCCTCCACGACGATCGCGCCCTCGTCGGGCTTGAGTGCGCCGGTGACCATGTTGATGGTCGTGGTCTTGCCCGAGCCGTTCGGCCCGATCAACCCGACGATCTCGCCGCGCGACAGCGTGAAGGAAAGGCCCTGGACGGCATGGACGCCGCCGAAATGCTTGGCGAGCCCCTCGACCGCGAAGAACGGCGCGTCAACCGGCATGGCGCTCCTCCTTGGGTGCGGCGACCGGCTTGGGTTCGCCCTGCATCGTCCGCCGCCGGCTCCATTGCTCGATGATGGGGAAGAGGCCGTTCTGGGCGAAGCGCTGCACCAGGATCAGCGCCAGTCCCATCAGGACGAAGCGCCATTCGCCGTAGGAGCGGAGCGTTTCCGACAGGAGATAGACGACCACGGCGCCGATGACCGCTCCCGGAAGGCTCTCGAT
>JBQCFH010000281.1:0-2962 GCA_051959385.1 Rhizobiaceae bacterium
TCGCGACCCATCATGACGTCCAGGCCGTCCCGGATCGCCTCGATCATGGTGCGGCGGGGCATCAGCGGGCGCCTCCGTCAGTCGTTGCTCGTCGGTCGTCGGTCGTCGGTCGTGAATATACAATAGACCCACGAATAACGACCCACGACCGACGATTGCTGCCTTCCAGCTGCCGCGACCGTCGCTTCATACCCCCGCCTCCTGCCGCTGGCGTCTCAGATGCGGCGGCATCTCCGCATAGACGCCCTCGAACATGTCGCGCGCCGAGGGGCGTCCGCCCGAATGCAGCGTGCCGTGACTCTCCGCCTCCTTCTGCGCGGCGATGACCGTATCCATGATCTCGGCCTCGGCCTGCTTGTGGCGTTCTTCTGACCAGGCGCCGCGCACGATCAAATGATTCTTCAGCCTGAGCACCGGATCGCCGAGCGGCCAGGCCGCCGATTCCTCCTTCGGGCGATAGGCCGAGGGATCGTCGGAGGTCGAATGCGCGCCGACGCGGTAGGTCACGTATTCGACGAGCGTGGGACCCAGATTGCGCCGCGCCCGCTCCGCCGCCCAGGAAGCCACTGCGTGCACGGCCAGATAGTCGTTGCCGTCCACCCGGAGCGAAGGAAGGCCGAAGCCAAGACCTCGCGCAGCGAACGTGCCCGAGCCGCCGCGCGCGATGCCCTGGAAAGTCGAAATCGCCCACTGGTTGTTGACGATATTGAGGACCACCGGCGCCCGATAGGTGGAGGCGAAGACGAGAGCGGCGTGGAAATCGCTCTCCGCCGTCGAGCCGTCGCCGATCCACCCGGCCGCGATCTTCGTGTCCTTCTTGATGGCCGAGGCCATCGCCCATCCGACCGCCTGCACGAATTGCGTGCCGAGATTGCCGGAAATGGAAAAGAAGCCGTGCTCCTTCGACGAATACATGATCGGCAGCTGCCTGCCTTTCAGCGGATCGCGCTCGTTGGAGAATATCTGGTTCATCATGTCGGCGATCGGATAGCCGCCGGCGATCAGCAGTCCTGCCTGCCGGTAGGTCGGAAAATTCATGTCGCCGGGTTTCAGGGCACGCCGAAAGGCGCAGCTGACCGCCTCCTCGCCCATATGCTGCATGTAGAAGGAGGTCTTGCCCTGGCGCTGAGCCATCAGCATGCGCGCGTCGAAGGCGCGCAACGTCATCATGTGGCGCAGGCCTTCCTTCAGATCGTCGTCGGAAAGCAGGCCGGCCCACGGCCCGACCGCCTCGCCCTTGCGGTTCAACACACGGATAATTGAATAGGCCAGATCGCGGATGTCTTCGGATTTCGCATCCACTTCGGGGCGCCGCACCGACCCCGCCGCGGCGATTTTCACATCGGAGAAGTCCGGCTTGCCGCCCGGCCGGACCTCGGGTTCGGGCACATGCAGCGAGAGCGGAGCCTCATTCGCCATCAATTATTCCTCCTGCACGAGCGTTTCTACCGGAACTTTGCCCGCCGCGTACAGCGCGAACGGATGCCCGCCTGCGCCTTGTGATGGAACTCGCGGATGCTTAAGTCCGTTTCGAGGGACGAAGGAACGTTAAAGGCTTGAGGAGACTATGATGAAGAAAATCCTTTCATTGTTGTCCGCAGGCGCCCTCGCGATCTCGATGGTCGCGCCGGCCGCCGCTGGCGGCGACACAGATATGACTCCGCATCCGTTTGCGCCCGGCCGTTCGTTTCATCCAGGCAACCTCGGCAATCCCGGCTTCTCCGACGTTCGCCGCTTCTCTTCCCGTCATCATTGGAGCGGCGGTCATCGCTATCATCACCACCACCGGGGCTTCTATCGCTATGGCGGCTATGGCTGGTATAACGGCTATCGTGGCTACCGGTACTATCGTCCGGGCTACCGCGAGTATAACGGCTGGTGGTTCCCGGCGGCCGTCCTGGGCGGACTGGGCGCAGCGATCATCGGCAACGCCATCGTCAACAGCAACCATGGCGGCAGCGCGCATGTCCGGTGGTGCTATGACCACTACCGCTCGTACCGCGCTTCCGACAACACCTACCAGCCGTATGACGGCCCGCGCCGTCAGTGCGTTTCGCCCTACGGCTGAGCCGGCAGCGCCTGACATGACGGCATGAAGCGCATCGCCCAGGCTGGTTTCCATTTCTTGGGAACCAGTCTGCGGTCGTGCCGTTGACCCGGAGAGGGACCCCAACCGATCTCCTGGAGACTATCTATCATGAACAGACTTTTCCAATCGCTCGGCGCGACGGCTCTCGCATTGTCCTTCGCCGTTACCCCGATGATGTCCGCATCGGCGCAGACGATGCGCCTGCCGGCGCCGGACAGCGGCATTCGCAACGGGGCAACTTTCCAGCTGGTCGATTCCCGTCATGAACGCCGCAAGGCGCGGCGCCACATGCGCCACGAGCGCCGTGAGGCCCGTCGCGAGCGTCGGCACTTCCGCAGGCATGTTCGCCGCGAAATCCGGCACGAGCGCCGCGAGGCGCGGCACGAACGGCGCGCCATCAGGCGATTCGTGCGCCGCAACGGATGGGCCTACTACAACGGCTATCGCGGCTACCACCATCATCACCACGGCTACCGCTACTACAATGGCTGGTGGTTCCCGCCTGCCGCCTTCCTGGGCGCCACCGTGATCGTGACCACGCCCCGCACCTATAGCAGCGCACATGTGCAGTGGTGCTACGACCATTACCGGTCGTATCGCGCATCCGACAACACCTACCAGCCCTATCATGGCCCGCGCAGGCAGTGCTATTCGCCCTACAGCTGATCGCGGAGAATGAACGTGAAAAGCCCCGGCCATCGCCGGGGCTCAGCCTGCTGACAAACCCCTGGCGTTAGCCGGGGGTTTTTGATTCACTGGGTCATGTTGAAGCGACCCGCCCCTGAACAGACCGCCCTTGAGATCGTGACGCTGGAAGAGTTGGTTCCCAAGGACCACCTTCTGCGCAAGATCGACCGGGTGATCGATTTCTCG
>JBQCFH010000282.1:0-20555 GCA_051959385.1 Rhizobiaceae bacterium
CGACCGGCTGGCCGAACTGCACGGGCTGCGCTGGCGGGAAAAGGGCGGCGCGGGCATCTTCGCCGACGCGCGCATGCTGGCCTGGCAGAGGGATGCGCTGCCGGCGCTCGAGGCGGCGGGACTGGCGGTGGTGTGGGCGCTCTTCAAAGCCGAGCGTCCTGTCGCCATGCTCTACCTGCTCCGGCGCGGCAGGACCGTCTATAATTTCATCGGCGGATTCGACCCGGAGTTGCGCGAATTCAGCCCCGGTTCGATCCTGCTCGACCATGCCATGGCCGAGGCGGAAGCGAGCGGCTGCGACACGTTCGATTTCCTGCGCGGCGACGAACCGTACAAAAATCGCTGGGGCGCGGTCGAATGCCCTACCTTCTCGCGGCGGCTCGCTCCGCCGTCCCAGGGACGGTGAAGTGGCGGCCATCGGCATTCGCTGGACGGTCGGGAACGTCTCGCAAGCCGGCTTCGCGGCATTGCGGCTTTCGGTGTGGGGCGCGCGCAGGGCGTTCGGCTCCGAGGCCGCGCTCGCGATCTGCGTCAACTCGCTCGATCTTAACCAGGCGCGCGAGAGCACCGGCGAGCTGCCGGACGATGTGGAGTGGATCGCGGCCTCTTCGCCGCCGGATTTCCTAGACCCGTTTCTCGACAGGGAAATGGCGGAAGGCGTGGCATGGAAGCTCGCTCCGATGCGGATCTTCCCGGACCGGTACGAACTTTCCCTCGACAATGACTGCATTCTCTGGAGCATGCCCGACGTCATTAAGGGGTGGCTGCGCGAGGCCGAACCGCGCTGCCTGATCGCCGCCGACGTGAAGAAGGCCTTCGGCGCCTTCGATCCGATTGCCGGCGAGGAACCCCGCAACACCGGCATCAGGGGCTTCCCGCCGGGCTACGACCTCGGCGCCGCGCTCAGGCGCGTCCTGCGCGAACATCCGACGCCGCTGCGCTCGGAGCTCGACGAGCAGGGCCTGCAGGCGCTCGCGCTCGATCTAGACCGGCGGGCCTGGATCGTCCCCGTCGGCGACGTCAGCATCTGCTCGCCCTTCTGGCCGCACGAGCCGAAACTTGGACGGCACGGCGCCCATTTCGTGGGGCTGAATGCCCGGAACCTCCCCTGGTCCTATTACGATCGCCCGGCCAGCGCATGCGTCGCGGAGAACTGGCGGCAGCATTTTCCCGAGCTTTGCAGGCTGACCGGTGCGCCTGGCTGAGGCGCCGTCGCGGAACATTGCCGGGCCGTTGCTGTTTGGGAGGTCGCCCGGTGCCCAGCAGTTCAAGCGTGGAGAACGCCATGAAGCTCGTCGTGTTCGGCCTGACGATCAGCTCCTCATGGGGCAACGGTCACGCGACGCTGTGGCGAGGATTGGTGGGCGCACTGGCCCGGCGCGGCTGGCGGGTGATCTTCTTCGAGCGCGACGTGAGCTACTATGCCGGCGCCCGCGACATGTGGGAGATCGATGGCGGGGAGCTGGTCCTCTACCGCGACTGGAATGACGTTTCCCTGCGCGCGAGGCGGCATCTGGCGGAAGCCGATGCCGCGATCGTCACATCCTATTGCCCCGACGGGCTCGCCGCCACCGATCTGGTGCTCGATGCCGGCGCGCCCATCAAGGTGTTCTACGATCTCGACACGCCGGTCACGCTCTCCAGGCTGTCGGGCGGCGAGAGACTTTCCTACATCGGCCCGGACGGGCTTTCGGGATTCGATCTCGTTCTCAGCTTCACCGGCGGTGAGGCTCTGGACCGGCTCGCCACGCAACTCGGGGCGAAGCGCGTGCTGCCCCTTTACGGCCATGCCGATCCGAACGTCCACTCGCCGGTCGAGGCCGATCCCGATTGGGCAAGCGATCTCTCCTATCTCGGCACCTTCTCGCCGGACCGGCAGAAAAGCCTGATGGAACTCCTGCTCCGGCCGGCGCGGGCGCGGCCGGCGATGCGGTTCCTGATGGCGGGCGCGCAATATCCCGACGAGTTCCCCTGGCTGCCGAATCTCTATTTCATGCGCCATCTGGAGCCGGCGGCGCATCCGCGTTTCTACTGCTCGTCGCGGCTCACCCTGAACGTCACGCGAAAGCCGATGGCGGACATGGGCTGGTGCCCCTCGGGGCGGCTTTTCGAGGCGGCCGCCTGCGGCGTGCCGGTGCTAAGCGACCGGTGGGAGGGCCTCGACACCTTCTTCGAACCGGGCGAGGAGATCCTGGTCGCCGACGACCGCGACGACGTCCTTGCCGCGCTCGACCGCGGATCCGACGAGGGGCGGCGGATCGGCAGGCGCGCGCGCGAGCGGCTTCTCGACGAGCATACATCCGATCATCGCGCGGCGACCTTCGAGGCCTATCTCTCAGGCGCCCGCCATCCGGCTGAGAGCCGCGCCGAACACATTCACGCGGAGACCTGACGATGTGGGGCCTGATACCCGCCGCCGGGCGCGGCAGCAGAATCCAGCCGCTCGCCTTTTCCAAGGAGCTGCTTCCCGTCGGCAGCCGCATCGAGGACGGCGTCGAGCGGCCTTGCGCGGTCAGCGAATATCTGTGCGAGCGGATGATCGCCGGCGGCGCGGAAAAGCTCTGTTTCATCATCTCGCCCGGCAAGAGCGACATCATGGAATATTACGGCGGCAGCTATGGCGAAGCGTCGATCGCCTACGTGGTGCAGCCGGAGCCGGCGGGACTGTGCGACGCGGTATTCCGCGCTCTGCCCCTTGTCGCGCCCGACGAACCGGCGCTGATCGGCCTGCCCGATACGGTGTGGTTCCCTCGGGACGGATTCGCGGCGCTGCCGGATGAGGGATTGTCCTTCCTGCTCTTCAGGGTCGACAATCCCTCGCTCTTCGATGCGGTCGCGCTGAACCCGTCCGGAACGGTCCGGCGCATCGAGGTGAAGCAGCCGAAGCCGTCCTCCCACTGGGTATGGGGAGCCTTCAAGGCGAGCGGCCGCGTCCTCGGCGAACTGGCCGAGCTCTGGGAACGCCGCGGCCGCGCCGACGAATATGTCGGCACGCTCGTCAACGCCTGGCTTGCGGAAGGCGGCGAGGCGGTCGGGATCAGGGCGGGCGAGACCTATGTCGATGTCGGCACGCTCGACGGCTACCGCGCTGCGGGACGGCTCCTCAACGATCCGAATGTCGACGGCGTGGCCCGGCAGGCCGGCTATCACGTGACCTTGTCGCATCGGGCCTTGTCGGGCCCCGGCAGTTCGCTGCAGCGCGGGCGCGGACTGGCCGGTGGCGCGATCGGGAAGGCCAATGCTGGCGCGACATGACAATGGCACAGCGGCGGGCGATCGTCCAAGGGGCGCCGATTGGCTGCCGGAGACCATGTCCGGCGCGCCTGGGCGCGTCTTTGTCATCGTCGCCCATCCCGACGACGAGGCGATCCTGTTCGGCGCGCAGCTGCCGCGCCTGACCGCCCCCGTCATCATCCATGTGACCGACGGCGCGCCGCGCGATATGGCCGACGCCCGGGCGCACAGCTTTGAAAGCTGCGAAGCGTACGCCGCCGCGCGGGCGGAGGAGGCGCGCGCCGCGCTGGCCCATGCCGGCGTCTCCGCCGAGAGCATTTCCTGTCTCGGGATTGCCGACCAGACGGCGGCGCATGCGATGCCCGCCATCGCCCGCGCGCTGGCGGAGAAACTCGCCGGGCCGAGCCCGTGCGGCGTCCTCACCCACGCCTATGAAGGCGGCCATCCGGATCACGACGCGACGGCGTTCTGTGTCCATGCCGCGGCGCAACTGCTTTCGCGCCGAGGCCTGCCGCGGCCGTCGATCGTCGAGGCGCCGGCCTATCATCTGAGGAACGGCGCCTTCACGGCCCAACGCTTCGCGACGGTGCCGGAATCGGACGGTCATGAATACGACCTTGCCCTTCCGCCGGAGACGATCGCGCTGAAGCGGCGCATGTATGCCGCCTACCGCACGCAGCGGGCGGTCCTGCAGGCCTTCACGGCGGAGCGGGAGCGTCTCCGCCCCGCGCCGGCCTACGACTTCTCGACCCTGCCGAACGGAGGCGAGCTTCTCTACGAGCGCCAACCCTGGGGCCTCACGGGCCCCTTCTGGCTCCGCCGGGTCGAAGCCGCGTGCCGCGAACTCGGCGTCGCGTCATGGCTCTGACGGTGGTGAATGTCGCCTATCCCTTCGCGCCGGTCGGCCCCCACCCCGTGGGCGGGGCCGCGCAGATCCTGACGGCGGTCGACGCGGCGCTGATGGCGGACGGCCACCGCTCGATCGTGATCGCCTGCAGTGGGTCACATTGCCGGGGCGAGCTGGTCGAGCTGCCGGAGTGCCCCGCTGCCATCGATGAGGCGGCGCGGCAAAGAATGCATCGAGCGGCCCGCGCGGCGATCCAGGAGGTGCTGAAGGACAGGCCTGTGGACGTCATCCATTTCCACGGCATCGACTTCCACGAATATCTCGACACCACCGTTCCCGCGCTGGCGACGCTGCACCTGCCGCTCGACTGGTATCCCAAGTGGATTTTCGAACCGCGAGGGAACCTGTCGCTCCACTGCGTCTCGGCCGCGCAGCACGCGACCCGCCCTCCCGGCGCGAAACTGCTGCCGCCGATCCCGAACGGCGTGCCTGCCGGGCTGTTCGAAACTAGGGCGCCAAAGCGAGACCACGCGATCGTGCTCTGCCGTATCTGTCCCGAAAAGGGCGTCCATCTGGCGCTCCGCGCCTGCCGGGAGGCGAACCTGCCGCTTGTGATCGGCGGGTCGGTGTTTCCCTACGAGGCGCATGAGCGCTATTTCCGCGAGGAGATCGAGCCGCTTCTCGACGAGAAGCGAAGCAATCTCGGGCCGCTCGGCTTCGACCGGAAGATGCGGCTGCTTGCATCGGCGCGCTGAGCGATTGTGCCGAGTCTCGTGGCGGAAACGAGTTCGCTGGCGGCGATGGAGGCGCTGGCCTGCGGCACACCGGTCGTCGCGTTCCGCAACTGCGCGTTGCCCGACGTGGTCAAGGATGGCGTGACCGGCTTTCTCGTCGATCGTCCCGACCGGATCGCAGCCGCCATCCACGCTGCCGGGAACATCGATCCGGAGGTTTGCCGGCGGACGGCCCGCCGGCGCTTTTCCGAGGAACGGATGACGCGGCTCTATCTGGAACGCTACCGGCTGCTGGCGCACTGAGCCGCACGCCGAGCGTGCCACGAGCGGGCGTGGAACGGAAAGGCAGCGGGCTCCGGACGGTGGCTACCGGGTCAGCCGATTTCGATCCGGGCCACCGCGTAGGCGTCGAGCGCCAGTTCGCTACCGGGCATGCTTTCCGCAGCGGAATCGAGGAAATCCGGCGTTGTTGTCATAGGCTCGAAGGCATCCGCGTTCAGAACGACGATCCTGGCGTTCCGGCCGGCCAGCGCGGGAATGTCCGCGATTGCCCGGTCGGCGGTGAGGTTCGCCAGCCACAAAACCGTCTTGCCGCGATCCTCCACCGCAAGGGCGGCGATCTTCCCCTTGTCCGACAGGCGCACGTCGAGAAGAGGCTTTCCGGAAAGCCGCGACAGGCCTGCAAAGACGTGAAAGCCGGGATAGACCGCCGACCCGTCCAGCGCGTCGAAATAAGGCTGGGCGAAGTCGGTCCGCCGATAGATATGCCCGAACGGCCCGGTCGGGGCGCCGAGCGCGATGGCCTCGATGCCGC
Source organism: Rhizobiaceae bacterium (assembly GCA_051959385.1). GTDB lineage: Bacteria > Pseudomonadota > Alphaproteobacteria > Rhizobiales > Rhizobiaceae > Mesorhizobium_L. The sequence goes on from JBQCFH010000282.1 coordinate 5,630, forward strand.
CCTTAGCCAGCGCCGCCGCATAGCCGACCATCCAGGCGGCGTTGAAGAGGCCGCGCTGGCGCGGATCGATGCGGCTCAGGCAGACGCGCCGGTTGTCCGGATTGGGCGCGGTGCTCTTGCCGTAGGGGTTCTCCCGGCAGCCGAGCTGGCTCGGGCCGACCCTGTAGCCGATCCTGTCGCCCATGAAGGACCGCGTCGACAGGATCTGATAGGGCAAAGTTTCGATCGTCTCCATGACCGACCGGTCGTCCGGAGCGTGGACGTTGGGGCAGGTCGTATGGGTCACGTAGTCGATGAGCTCGGCCGGCGGGCGCTTGCGGTTCAGTTCGGTGAAATAGGTCGCCATGCCGCCGCCGAGCCTTGCCTTAGGGAACGCCATCCGCGCGGCGGCGTAGATTTCGGCGAATGTCGGCATTTCCGGCCATGGAGACCCCGGCAGGACCGATTTCATGTCCTGTGCCGGGAAAACGGAGATTGCCGCCGGCTTCAGTCCCGCCCGGTCCACCGCCGTGGCGAGCGGTTTCAGCTCCGCAAGCGGGTCCGGCTTGCCGGCGGTGATGATCTCGAGCACGATTTCCGCGCCGGTCGTCTCCGCGAGGCGCCGGTAGGCCGCGAGTTCCGCGTGATCGCCTTCCTTTCGCAAATCAACCTGGCAGACGAGCCATTCCGGGTCGAGGCGCTTGACCAGATCGATCCGGTCGAGCGCATGCGCCGCTTCGTCGGCGGAGACGCCCAGCCCGAGCCGCGGGAATGTGCCTGATCTTTCGCCGATCTCGATCCTGACCGGATTTTGCGCGCTCCTGTCGGAAGGCGGAGGCAAGGTTCCGGACACGGTAAGCCGGACGGCCTGCTTTACCTCCTGTCCCTTGGGCAAAACATAAGGCCAGGGCCTGGCAAGCGGGCGGACATAGGTCTTGTACGAAGCGTCCGACCAGTTGCGCTGGTCCTCCATTTCGAACGTGTCGCCCTCCATGGTGCAGGTCGCCCACACGCCCGGCGCGATCTCGTGCGAAAGCGCCCTTATGTCCTTGAAGGGACACATCGGATCGATCGCTTCAGGGAATTTCGAGATTTCCTCCTTGCCGTCGACGTGAAGCACTTTGACTGGCTCGCCCGCGACGCCTTCCAGCGGGTGAAGGACGATGAAGCCGGTGCGGTTCGTCTCCACGTCCGTCTTCGGCTCGGCCACGACCTCGAAGGAGAGCGAACCGTCCGCGCCGCCCCGTATCTGCGCTTCGTAGACCAGCGTCCGTACTGCGTCGGAGCAGGTCGCCCGATAGCTCACCGAAAAACCGTCGACCGCCTCATCGATCTTCAGGTCTTCGACCACAGGCGTGAAAGTGCCCCAGTTCTCGTCGCGCACGAGGAACGCGATGGCACGGATCACTTCGGTCCGGCCGATCCGGATGTAGCGCAGCGCTCCATTGTCCAGTTCGGCCGAAAGGGTCCCGGCCCGCAGCGTGCGTGAGGGCGGATCGGCGCTTTCCGTACCGCAAAGCCTGACCGCGCGAGAGACCATCCGGTCCTCCGTCAAAGCGCCTTTTCGGTCCCCTGGTCGAAGATCGAGGCCCGCCTCAGGTTGATGTCGATCGGGACGACCTGCCCCGCCCGGCTGACATCGTGCGCCTGCAGTTCCGCCATCACCGGGGTGTCGCCGAGGCGGAAGGTGGCGTAGCTGCGCGACCCGGTGGGCTGCAAAAGCTCGATCGTGGCCTCGTGGCGCACCGTCCCCTCCGACGCCTCCCCGTGGGAACGCGTCAGGTGCTCCGGCCGCAAGCCGAGGAGCACCGGCTGGCCGTCGCTCGCGCCGTTCAGGCGGCGTTCCCGGGGAACGGGCAGCGTCACGGCCCCGTCGCCCAGCGCAATGCGCCAGCCGCCGTCCTCGGCGGCCAGCCTGCCCGGCAGGAAAGACATCTGCGGCGAGCCGAGGAAGCCGGCCACGAAACGGCTCGCCGGCCGCTCGAACAGGTCGAGCGGCGCCCCCTGCTGCTCGATCAGGCCGTCGCGCATCAGGACGATCCGGTCGGCGAGCGTCATCGCTTCGATCTGGTCGTGGGTGACGTAGATCATCGTGGTGGCGATTTCCTGGTGCAGCCTCTTGATCTCGCCGCGCATCTCGTCGCGCAATTGGGCGTCGAGGTTCGACAGCGGCTCGTCGAAAAGGAAGATGCGGGGGTTGCGCACGATCGCCCGCCCGATCGCCACGCGTTGCCGCTGGCCGCCGGAAAGCTGGCGCGGCAGCCGGTCGAGCAGGGGCGTGATGCCGAGCATGCCCGCCGCGCGCCGGACCCGGGCGGCGATGTCGGCCGGCGGCAGCTTCCGCGCCTTCAGCCCGAAGCCGATGTTGCGCTCGACCGACATGTGCGGATAGAGCGCGTAATCCTGAAAGACCATGGCCACGTCGCGGTCGCGCGGGCGCATGTCGTTGACGACATCCTCGCCGATCCGTATCTCGCCCTCGCTCGCCTCCTCGAGCCCGGCGATGGTCCTCAGAAGCGTGCTCTTGCCGCAGCCCGACGGTCCCACCAGCACGGCGAACTCGCCGTCGGCGATGTCGAGGTCGATGCCCCGGACGGCATGGAAACCGCCGAAGCGCTTGTGCAGTCCGCTTATTTTCACTCGCGCCATTGCCGGGGCTACTCCATTGGGTTCATCCGCGCACCGCGCCGAGCGTCAGCCCGCGTACCAGATGGCGCTGGGCGAGCACGCCGAGCACGATCGAGGGCACGAGGGAGACGATGGCGAGCGCGCTCGCCTCGCCGTACTGCGCGCCCTGGAAGCCGAGAAAGGCGCGGAAGACGGTGGGCAGCGTGAAGGCGTAGCGGCTGGTCAGCACCAGCGCGAAGAAGAACTCGGTCCAGCAGGCGATGAAGGCGAAGACGGCCGCTGCGACGATGCCGGGCGCGGCAAGCGGCACCGCCACCTGCCAGAACGCCTGCCATCGCGTGCAGCCGTCGACCAGCGCCGCGTCCTCCATGGATTTCGGCATCTGGCGGAAATAGGCATACATCATCCATACCGAGACCGGCAGGGTAAAGACGGTATAGGCGATGATCAGCCCGAAATGCGTGTCGTGCAGGCCGATGTTGCGGTAGATCAGGAAGATCGGCAGCACGACGGCGACCGGCGGCAGGAAGCGCTGCGACAGCACCCAGAACGACAGGTGCGCGCCGCCCGTATTGAAGCGGGCGAGGCTGTAGGCCATCAGCGTCCCGAAGAATGCCGAAAGCACGGTGGCGGAAAGGGAGATGATGAGGCTGTTCGTCAGGCCCTTCAGGCCGCGATAGGCGAACAGCGCCGCGGTGTAATGAACCGAGGTCGGTTCGCTCGGGAACCAGACCGGCGGCACCGCGAGGTAGTCGTCGCTCGGTTTGATGGAAGTGATGAACATCCAGTAGAGCGGCACCAGGACGAAGAGGAGGAAGCCTCCGACCAGGAGGATGCGTCCGATCGGCAGCCGGCGAAGACGTCTTGCGAAGGGAGATCGTGTCGTCATTCGGGCTCCGCTTTCAACAGGCGACGGACCAAAAGGCCGACGATGACGGCGGTCAGGATCAGGAAGATCCAGCTCCCGGCGGTGGCCTGGGACAAATGGAACTGGGTGAAGCCGACCGTGTAGAGATAGAAGGATGCCGTATAGGTCTTGGTGCCGGGCCCGCCGCCGGTCATGATGAAGATCGTGTCGAAGAGCTTGATCGTGTCGAGCAGGCGGAAGGTCACCGCGAGCAGGATCATCGGCCGCAGATACGGCATGGTGATCGACCAGAACGCCTGCCAGGCGCCGACGCCGTCGAGCTCCGCCGCCTCGTAGAGATTGGGCGGAATGGCGGTCAGCCCGGCGAGCAGGATGACGAACATGAACGGCGTCCACTGCCACACGTCGGCGAGGATCAGCGAGATGTAGATCCACGGGCTCTGCGTCAGCCAGGAGATGGTCACCGGGTGACCGACGATCTGGCTGAGCACATAGTCGGTCGGCCCGAACGGCCGCTGCAGGAGAAGCGCCCAGGCTTGGCCGACGATGACCGGGCTAATGAAGAGCGGCACGATGATGATGGAAATGACGAGGCCGCGGCCGCGGAAGTTCTTCACCATGGCGAGCGCCAGCGCCAGCCCGAGCAGGAATTCGATGATGACATTGGCGGCCGAGAGCAGCGCAGTCAGCACGAGCGACCACCGCGCCACCGGATCGGCGATCACCAGCTCGAAATTCTTCCAGCCGACGAAGGCGTGGCCGGGAATCTGGAAATCGTAGTTTACGAAGCTGACCCAGAGCGAGAACAGCAGCGGATAGACCGACAGCGCCAGGATGAGCACGACGGCCGGCGTCACGAGGAGCCATTTGAAATGGCGGTCGCACCAGTCGGAGAACCGGGAAAGGGACGGCAATTCGCCCCTGATGCTCATGTCCCGTGCGGCGACCTCGGTCATCGCGACAGCCTCGCTGAATATCCGTCAAGGGCGTGCCGGCGCCAATGCGTCGGCACGCGCGGCGGCTAACCGCCTAGTCGAGCTTCACCGCCATGCCCATGGATTCGACGGTGTGATCCGCCGAGGACCCCGGCAGCTTCTTGTATTCCTCGAAGAACGCCTTCTGGGAATCCGCGCCGAGCCGGTCGGTGGTCGCATCCCACTCCGCCGCCGCCGTCTGCAGGGCCGATTTCGGATCGGTCCCGGCCCACACCGCGGTGCACATGCGGTCGAGCGAAAGGGCGTAGTCCTGCCAGCCGGGCATGATCATGTCGAGAAGGCCGACATTGGCGCAGTTGTTCAGATTGACGAGATACTCCTTGGCGTCCGGCCAGAGCGCCCGGTATTCCGGCGACTTGAAGTGCGAAAGCCGGTAGGGATCGCGCAGCGCATAGGGCAGCATGACGCGCGCCAGCGACACGGGCGGCGAGCATGCCCACTGCATGAAGAGATACGCGGCTTCCGCGTTGCCGGAATCGGCGGAAAGCGCCTTGTTGTAGCCGGTGGCGTGCTCAGGGTGTCCGCCCGGAACGATGGCGTAGCCGACCTTTCCAGCGATCGTGGATTGCGGAATGAAGTTGATCGCCTTGGCGCTCTGCGAATAGTTCGCGCACATCCGCCCGGTCGGCGGCCAGGAGTAGATCATGGCCACCTTGCCCTGCAGGAAGGCCGCCCACAGCGAGACGGCATCCATCTCGTTGTTGCCGGGGATCGACGCCTTGTTGGCGGCGATCATGTTCTCCAGCGTCTTGATGCCGGCCGGCGAGTTCAGCTGCGCCCGCATCTTGTCGTCGAAGAACTCGCCCTTGTTGGCGCGGAACTGCTGCAGGAAGTCGTACTGGTTGCCGGGGCTGCCGGCCTTGCGGAAATGGCCCGCGCCGTAGAGCTTCGGCGCCATGTTGTCGGTGATGAACTGGGCGACCTGGGCGTAGTCCTCCCACGTCTTCGGCACTTCCAGCGCCTTGTTGAACTTCTTCTGGTAGGCGTCCTTCAACTTGGCGTCGTCGAAGACGTCCTTGCGGTAGTAGAGCGCGAACATGTCGCCATCGTCGAAGAAGCCCCAGATCTTACCCTTGTAGGTGGGCAGCGCCTTGTAGAGCGGATGATAGTCGTTGAAGTCATCCGTGTTCATGTATTTCTTGATATAGTCGTCCAGCGGGGCGATCACGCCGCCATCGGCAAGGGACGGCGTCCATGCCGGCTCGATGTCGAGGATGTCGTAGGCGCCGGAGCCGGCGATGTGCTCGGCGATCGGCTTGGAATACTGATCCGGGTGTGACAGCTCGACGACGTTCGACTTGATGCCGGTGAGCTGCTCCCAGACCGGGCCGGAGAAGTTGCGGGGATCGAGCGCCTGCAGGCCGGCCTCGTAGGTCATGTTCAGCGTCACGCCCGAATATTGCTTGGCCGCCTTTACCGCGCGGAAGGCGGAGCCGTCGGCGGGACCTTCGGTGGAGGCCTTCATGGCCGCGGCCTGGGCCTTGCCGAGCGGGGTCGACGGGTCGGCAAGGTCGACCTTGGCCTGCGCCAGCGCCCATTCCGTCGCCGCGCCGAGCATGCCGCCGGCGATCGGCAGCATGCCGATGGCCTGGCCGAATTTCGTTATGAATGTTCGCCGCGTCGGCTCGCCGCGCAGCCATGAATCGACTTCGGCCGACAGACCTGCCTCGAAGTCACGTCTCTCTCTATCGTTCATCGTCCTTACTCCTCCCAGCGGGACGGCTCGTCCAAGACGGCGCCTTCCCTCGCCTTGCCGCTCCTCCCGCGGGCGCCGCGGTAGAGCATCCTCCCTCAGTCATGGCACCGCTATTGTGGCGGGGCGCCAGCGCCCGAATCCGAACTTCCTCCAAGCCCGTCAGCCGAACGCCTTGCCGAGTTCGGCCAGCCGCTCCTTCCATCTGGCGGTCTCAAGCACCTCGCGATTGACAACGCCGCGCGGCACGCGGCCGTGCTGGAACTCCAGCACCGCCGCGACGTCGGCGGCGCCGTTTCCGGCGAAGCACTGGTCCGTCCAGCAGAGCGCGTGCGGAGCGAGCAGCACGTTGTCCAGCTTCAGGATCGGGTCGTCCGCGTCCGGCGGCTCCTTTTCCAGGACATCCAGCCCCGCGCCGGCGATCCGATGCTCCTGCAGCGCCTTCGTCAGCGCCTTCTGGTCGACCACCGGCCCGCGCGAGGTGTTGATGAGGTAGGCGCTCGGCTTCATGAGGCCGATCCGCTCCGCATTGACGAGATGGTGCGTCTGGGGCGACAGCGGAACGCTGACCGAAAGCACGTCGGCGCGCCGGAACACGTCCTCCAGCCCGACCAGCTCGATGCCGAGCTCCGCCGCGGTCTTTTTGTCGGCATAGGGGTCGTGCGCGATAAACTTCATGTCGAAGGGCTTCAGCAGGCGGAAGACCTCGGCGCCGATATTGCCGATGCCGAGCGAGCCGAAGGTCCGCCCGACGAGCCCGACGCCCATATGCTCGGAGCGACGCTGGTAGCCGGCCGCGCCCTCGCGCGTCAGCCGGTCCTTCACCATGACCTTGCCGGTCAGCGCCAACATCAGCGTGACGATCGAAACGGCGACGGGGCGGCGCACGCCGTCCGGCGTAATGACGAGCGCGATGCCGGCCTTGGTGCAGGCCTCCGTATCGACCGTGTCGTAGCCGACGCCGAAGCGGGCGACCACGCCGAGGCGGCCGCTTCTGGGGACGCTTTCGGGCCCGAAACGATGGGCAAGCAGGATCAGCGCGTCGAAATCCTCCAGCTGCTCGGCGCGAATGGGACTTGCGGACGCGATGAACTCCGCCTCGACGCCGGGCGCGGACCGAAGCGGCGCCAGGTCGAAATCGGGATAGGTCGGCGAGCCGTCGGCCTGCCTGAAATCGCCGGAAAGCGCGACGCGGAACGTCCTACTGGCCATGTCCGCCTCCTATGCCTTGGCCTTCACGCAGCCGGCGCGCAGCTTGCTTATCGCCGCGGCAAGCGCGTCGTGCAGCACCCAGACATCGCCCGAATAGCAGACGAAATCGAAGCCCTGCGCATAGAGATCGACGCCGAGCTCGACCGTCGGCACCAGCCGGCCGAGCGCCTTCTTGTGCTTCTTCGTCGCGGCGCTCGTCTTTTCGATCGCCGCCATGAACGTGGGATGTTAGAATTCACCCGGCACACCAAGCGACACCGACAGGTCGAAATGGCCGACCCAGAGGCAGTCCACGCCGTCGATGGCCGCCATGGCGTCGGCATTCTCAACGCCTTCCGCCGTCTCGATCTGGCAGAAGAGGGTCGCGCGGCGGTTGGCGGCGACGAACTTGTCGGCGACCGCGCCCGGCCGATAGCGGTCATGCGCAACCTGCAGCGCCACGCCGCGCTTCCCGGTCGGGTGGTACTTCATGGAATCGACGATGTGGCGCACTTCCTCGACATTGCCCACCATGGGCAGCATCAGGCCTTCCGCGCCCATATCCATGGCGCGCGCGATATGATGATACTCCTTCGAGGGCACGCGCACGATGGCCGGCAGGTCGGCCGCCTCGAAATAGCGCATCGCGCTCTTCACCGTTTCAAAGCCGAAACCGGAATGTTCGAGGTCGAACAGGACGAAGTCGCAGCCGGCCGATTTGAGGATGTGGCCGATGCCCGGCGTTGCGAACTCGACGACGAAATGCCCGAGCTTCGCCTGCCGGGAGCCGGCCATTTCCTTGAGTCCGTGACCTGCCATGTCGATCCTCCTTCAAATGCTCCGCCTCTGCCGGCGGGATTTCCTTCAATTGCCTGCCAGCCGTCCCTCGCAGACGAGGTTGCAGCGGATCACCGATTTGTTGCTGACGAGCGGCGCGCTGGCGCGCTCGAACTCGCGATAGTGCGCCGAGCCGACATGGGCATCGAAGGCCGCCTCGTCGTCATAGACCTCGTAGAGCAGCACGCGGTCTGCCTCCGCCTTGGTCTCCAGCACGTCGAAATGCCGGCATCCGGCTTCGTTCCTCGAAGAGGCGCGGGCGTTCCTGTCGACGAGATGGCGGAATTCGGCGCGCTTTCCCGGCACGAGCAGAAAGTCGACAATGATCGCATAGAAGCTCATTTCCGGCTCTCGGTGACATTGGTGTAGCGGCGGATGACGTAGTCGAGATGGGTCCGCATCGCCTTCTCGGCCCGGTCGGGATCGCGCGAGGCGACGGCTTCGAAGATGTCGCAGTGATGGTCGTAGGCCTTCTGGTCCTCGCCCGGCGCAAGCGTCGTCTGACGCTGTTCGAGAAGCCATTCCGCCAGGGCCGCGTGGATGGCTGTGAAGATCGGGTTGCGCGGCACCAGTGCCAGCACGTAATGGAAGGCGACGTCCGTGCGCTCGAACAGCTTCAGATCGCCGATCGACTGGCGGTTCGCCTCGAGCGCTTCCTCGAAATTCGACAAATCCTCGTCGGTCGCGTGCAGCGCCGCATGGCGGGCGAGGCCCGCTTCGAAGAAGACGCGCGCGTCTTGGAAATCGTGCACGCCGCCGGGAGCGGCGATCATGTGCCGGGCCGTGCTCGACAGGGCGTCGATGACGAATTGCGGCGTCGGCCGCGTGACGCGGGCGCGCTCGCCCGACCGTACATCGACCAGCCCCATCTTGCGCAGATGGAACAGCGCCTCGCGGATGGAGGGGCGGCCGACGCCGAAATGCCGCATCAGTTCGCGCTCGGAAGGCAGCCGCCCGGATTCCTCGAACTCGCCGTTGCGGATCATCTCCTCGAGGTGATGCGCGACATCCTCGTAGAGCTTGCGCTGGCGAATGGGCACGTTCCGCATGCTGGCGCACCTTTTATACCAGTCGATCGTGCGGCTGCGCTCGAAAAGAGTCAAGCGGGATTCGATGAAGGCGCTTCAGACGCGCCTTTCGTTGAGGAAGAGAGGCTAGCAGCGGCGGGCCGACGTCCTGCGGTTACTCGACCATGAACGTCATCGGCTCCGCCGCGCGCCAGCGGCGCCCGATCGGGCATGTTCACGACCGCGGGATCGGCCGCGCTTTCGGGAACAGAACGGCGTCTCTCGCATTTTGGAGGCTCAAGGCGCTTCCCCGCTTGAGGGAAGGGCCAATGGCCGCTTGGCCGGCCGATTGCCGAGGCACCTTTTGGCGCTGCCGCGGAGGTGGGGAAGAGGGTGGTCTGGCGTGGCTGTTCCCGCCATCAATGAAATGCCGGCCTCTGCCGAAACGGCGGAGCGCCGCTGGCTCGGCCGAATTCAGCGCGGCTGGGAAAAACGTTCTCTCGCCTGCCAGTTCCTGGTCGTCGGCGGGATCGTGTCGACCTGTACGGCGCTGATTTTCGGCGTCGTCGTCACCGCGTTGGTGGAGCGCGCCGTGACCCGCAATGCGGGCGCCGCCACCGCGCTCTATGTCGACAGCGTGATCGCGCCGCTGCTGCCCGACATGCGCACGAACCAATTCCTGGACGACACGGTGCAGCGCGCGCTCGACGAGACGCTGGGGCAGGGCGCGCTCGGCGATCGGCTTGTCGCGATGCGCCTTTGGAGGCCCGACGGAACGATCCTCTACTCGAACGACAAGCGGCTGATCGGAAAGAAGTTCACGCGCACCAGGAATCTCGATCAGGCCTTCGCCGGGCACATGGTGGCCAATTACGACAAGTTCGACGTGCTGGACCCGAACAAGCCGGTGCCGCCCTATCCGCTGCTGGAAATTTATAATCCGGTTCTGCAGCCCTGGTCCGGCGACGTCGTTGCGGTTGTCGAGTTCTATGAACGCGCCGAGGAGCTTGGCGCCACGCTGCAGAGCACGCGGATCCGCACCTGGCTCGCGGTTGCCGCGGCGGTCGCGATCTTCTTCCTCCTGCTCACCACGATCGTGCTGCGCGGAAGCCGTACGATCGATCGCCAGGCAGCCGATCTCGGCAGGCAGGTCCGCCACCTCACGGAGCTCCTGGAGCAGAACAGGGTGCTGCATGCGCGCGTTCAGGCGGCAACGCAGCGCGCCACGGCGTTGAACGAAGCCTATTTGCGCCGTCTAGGCGCCGATCTTCATGACGGTCCGGCGCAGCTTGTGGCCTTCGCTTCGCTCCGGCTGGACAGCAAGACGGTGCTCGATACCGCCTCTGCGGCGGCCCGAACGGAAATCTCGGCGATCCGGTCGGGGCTCGAGGATGCGCTCCAGGAGATCAGGAGCATCTGCCAGGGGCTGGTGTTGCCGCACATCGAGACGCTTGGCGTGCTGGAGGTGGTCAATCATGTGATCGACGCCTATAGCCGCCGGACGGGCATGAATGTCGGGCGGGTTCTGCCGCCCGCTGTGCCCGCCCTCGGCGTCTCCGAGCGGATCTGCATCTATCGCTTCCTGCAGGAAGCATTGAACAACGGCTACCGCCACTGCAGAGGGGCTGCCCAGGTGGTCACGCTCAGCTGCGGCGAAGGCGCGTTGTCGGTTTCGGTTGCCGATGACGGCCCGGGCTTCGATCCGGAGGCGATCGGCGACGGCAGCATCGGCCTTGCCGGCATGCGCCAGCGCATCGAGAGCCTCGGCGGCCATTTTCACCTCGCCACATCGAACCGCGGAACCACCGTCACCATGTCGATCCTGAAAGAGGACTGAGCGCAATGCCAAGATCGATCACCGTAGCGGTCGTTGACGACCATCCTCTGTTCCGCGAGGGTGTCGCGCGCAGTCTGGCCGAGGTCGACGGCTTCGAAGTGGTTGCCGAGGGCGGTTCGCGCGACGACGCCGTGCGCATCGCGCAACAGGTCCGCCCCGACATCCTCCTGATGGACCTTTCCATGCCCGGCGGCGGGCTGGATGCGATCTCCACGATCCTCGCCCGTGACCCGAGCCTCAAGATCGTGGTGCTGACCGTGTCGGAAGCCAGCGACGATCTTGCGGTCGCCCTCAACGGGGGAGTGAAGGGCTATGTGCTGAAGGGGGTGGGGTCGCGCGCCCTCGCCGAGCTCCTGTGCAATGTCGCAGCCGGGGAGACCTATGTGACGCCCAGCCTTTCGGCGCGCCTTCTTTCACGGCTGTCAAGCGCCGACGCCTCTCCGATCGCCATCAATCCGGTGCGCTCGCTCAGCCAGCGCGAGCGCGAGGTGCTCAACCTTGTGGCCGAGGGATTGAGCAACAAGCAGATCGCGCTGAAGCTCGATCTGCACGAAAAGACGGTGAAGCACCATGTATCCAGCGTGCTGGCAAAATTGCAGGCGAACAACAGGACGGAAGCGGCGATGATGTATCGCGACGCGAGCGAGCTGGGCTAGGCGATCCTTGCGGCGTTTTTGCGCGTTCGTGGAACGGGTGCGTACGCCCTATCGGCTGGGGCGGGCACGATGCCCGGGCCGCATGCCCGGCCCGCATCGGGGCCTAGCGAAGCCGCTCATAGTCGCTGGGGGTGGCGCGCCGGCGCACGATCGTCCGCCCTTGTGCATCGAACATCTGATAGCTGCCGTCGCGGATGGTCTCTTTCATACCGTTGCGGTGGACGACGTCGAGTTGCTGCGGCACCGCCGCGGAGCTCACGGCCGGCCTGGAGGCTGTCGACAGCGCGCCGTTCGATGGCCCCTTAGCGCCGCCATGGCCGCCTCCGTTGCCGGCATTGCCGTTGCCATTGCCTCCCCCGTTGCCGTTGCCGCCGCCGTTTCCCCCGCCGTTTCCTCCGGCCAGCGCTTTCGACGGTTTCAGGCACAAGGTACCGGATTTCAGCTGGAAATTGACAGGCGATGTCACGCCTGCCGCGATGCCGAGCATCGCCACCATGTGAAACAAGACTGCTCGCCGTGACCTCATGTCCAAACTACTGCAGCCGAGGCGGCCGCGTGCCACTGAGAGTGCGAGAGCGAAGGATAGACCCGCCGGGCACGGACGCCCAGCGGGTAACCGGCGCAGGAAGGACCGTTACAGCGCCGATGTTCAAGGTTAACCGGGCGGTTCCATCAGCCAAAGACGCTTCCGACCATGAAGAGCCCGAAGGCAAGGGTAAATACCGGCCAAATCAACCAACGCGCCTGATGAACACTGTTCTCCATCGACATTCTCCGCATCTGCAATTACGTGCAGTAAAGCCGCCGTTCTGCTGACGGTTCCGGACCTCTGCCAGGGTTGGGCCAATGCGCCGGGCGACTGGGTCTAAAGGCCTATTCGGCCAATGCGGCCGCTGCTTGCGCGAGGGCTGACGGGAGGCGACTTCGTCCGAATGGCGCCGCCGTCGGTTGCGAAGGGAGGATGAACGACCGCAATCCTGCTTTCAGGCGGGGATGGGCAAGCTCCGCCTCGCTGCAGGGGCGGGCCGCCGTGAAGCCGGGCGCGGCAATAATCAGCTCGCCAGCTTTCGGACCAGAAACGTTACCGATGTCTCAAGTACGAACCAGAGGGTCGCTGGCGGAGAGGGGGGCAGGTCAACCTACATTCCTCATCGTATACGAATATCCCACAAGTATCTTTATTTCCATGCACTTAAGTGCACAGATGTAGCGGCGTAGTTCCCCAAAGTTCCCCTTGATAGCATGCCGTTCGTGGGGCAGACTGTGGGGCATGTCAGGGCTAAATAGCAAAAAGATACGCGAGTGTACCAGCCCCGGACGATATGCCGATGGCGGCGGCTTGTACTTGCACGTACGGGAAGGCGGCTCGCGTCAATGGCTGCTCCGCGTCACGGTGCGAGGCAAGCGGAAGGACATCGGCCTCGGCTCGGTCTCTCTCGTTACGCTCGCGGAGGCACGCGAAGTCGCGCACGCTATGCGCAAGGCCGCTCGACAGGGCCTCGACCCGCTGCATGAGCGCCGACGAAACAAGACGATCCCGACCTATCGCGATGCGGCCCAGCATGTCTGGGAGGCGAACCGCAATACGTGGCGTAATCCCAAGCACGCCGACCAATGGATCAACACGCAGACCACCTATGCTTTCCCGACTATCGGAAACCTTCGCGTCGATCAGGTGACCAGTGGTCACGTTCTCGACGTGCTCATGCCCATCTGGCTGGCGAAGGAAGAGACGGCGCGGCGGCTGAAGCAGCGCATGCGCATGGTGTTCGACTGGGCGAAAGCAGCCGGGCACCGTTCCGGCGACAGCCCGATGGAGGGCATCGATAAGGTGCTGCCAAGGCAGAAGCACGAGGTCAAGCACCACGACGCGCTGCCGTGGCAGGCGGTGCCAGCATTTGTTCTTGCCCTTCGTCATCGCGAGGCGGGCGCTGTATCGGCAAAGGCGCTCCAGTTCGCCGTCCTGACTGCGCTCCGCTCGGGCGAGGTGAGGCTCGCCACGTGGGACGAGATTGACTGGAACGCCAAGACGTGGACGGTGCCTGCCGCCCGCATGAAGATGAAACGCGAGCACCGCGTGCCGCTCGCGCCGGCAGCAATTGCCTTGTTGGAGAGCTGCAAGGAATACGGCTCAGGTTTCATCTTCCCCGGCGATAGGCCGGGCAGGCCGTTGTCGAACATGGCCTTCGCCAAGCTGATCGAGCGCATGGACCAATCAGGCTTCACGCCTCATGGCTTCCGTTCCTCATTTCGTGACTGGTGCTCGGAGAATAATGCCGCGCCCCGCGAAATCGCTGAGATGGCACTGGCGCATAAAGTCGGCGACAAAACGGAGCTGGCCTATGCGCGATCCGACCTACTGGAACGGCGGCGGGAATTGATGACGAAGTGGGCAGCGTATGTCTGTGGCGGATGATGGCGAGGACGGTGCCGACCAAGAGCTCGTCTGGCCGAACGGGCCGAAGACGCTTCATCTCGGGGTCTTGACATTCCTCGACAGGGTGGCAGACAGCACCTTGTCTCCAGCCGTAGATTTGCTTCATGCCCAACTGGCTGCGACCAAGCCGACCGCCAACGACCGGGATCGCCGTGACTATGAAGCGTTGCGGGATCATCTCCTCAAGAGATGGGTGCCCGCTCCCAATGGTGTGAAGTACAGGCTGACGACGCTTCAGCGAAAGTATCTCCACCATCAGTTGACCCGCCGCTACAAGGCGTCGGGCGCGACATGGGAAGCGGCGTGGCAGAGCGCAGCCGAGTATTGCAGCATCGGAAAGAAGAAGCCTATACCGGCATCGACGGTCAAGGATCACTACAGCTACATCGAGAACCTTCTCAAGCAGGATGGCATGAGGAAATTCTGCCGGGGACTGGAGTATGAGTTTCAGATCGCCGTTCATGGCGACAAGGAGCCGCCCGTAGGAACATTCCTCGATCCAGAGTTCCTTCGCAGTACGCCGGGCGAGCAGGCGGAAAAATAGCGGAAAAATCCTGCTTGGCGGACTTCAAGGCTTCCAGGTGACATCTTCGCCATCGTTAACCGCGAGGATGCCTTGAAATGAACCACCAAACACCAATCGCATCGAACCTGCGCACCGCCGCTGCCGCCAGCTACCTCGGACTGTCGGTTTCGGCGCTCGCGAAAATGAGAATGAGGGGCGATGGTCCTCGTTTCATCAAGCTAGGTCGTCGCCTCGTCATTTACCGGCTCTCCGACCTGTCAGCCTGGATGGAG